>JBGSQR010000367.1:0-2107 GCA_041737975.1 Geobacterales bacterium
ACAGCTTGAAGAGTAGTTGGGCACGCCGAAATACTCAGCCCCATAATGGGCTTCGCAATACTGGGCGGCCAGTGTATCGGTTTCATATAGATCCTGATGCACTTCCAGCTCTTCACTGCTTTCCACATAACGAAAACCGGCATGCTGGAAGAAATGCCGCCGGAAAGCATAACGGGCATCCCTGGTAGCTTCATTGCCTGTGGAGACCCATGACCCTCCCTTGATCAGGTTATGACGGGTATCAAAGGTCGGCGTTGAGAAATCGTCATACCACGGGTGTATCTTGAAGCCGTGAAACGGGTAGATCGGAGTTTCAGTCCACTGCCATACATTTCCGATTACATCGTAAAAATCGCCGTTGCGAAAATGGTCTACCGGGCAGGAGGAACTCCAATGTTCCAGGTTTATATTACCAGGTGCTTTTTCCCACCATGGCTGATCAGGTATGTTGGCCACATCTCTCAGACGGGTCCACTCATCCTCGCTGGGCAGACGGACAGGAGAACCGGCCTGTTCGGCCTTCCAGTTGCAGAAAGCCTTGGCTTCCAACTGGTTGACTTCAACCGGCCAATTCCATGGCAGATCAATGATCTCCAGCATGGTTCTCAATCCCCAGCCAGCTCCATTTTCATGACGATTGACCCAGAAGAGCGGGTGTTCGGCTAGTTTAAAATTTCGCCAGTTCCAGCCCTCTTCACTCCACCAGCGTTGCTCCTGATAACCACCCGCATCCATAAAACCAAGAAACTCTCGATTGGAAACCAGATACTGACCGGCCTTGAATCCGGCAACCTCGGCCTGATGTAAACCGTATTCATTGTCCCAACCATACAGGGGATGAGAATCGGATTTGCCCAATAAAACCTTGCCCCCAGGAACATCAATCAGCTTATTCAGAGGCGGTTCGCCAGTTTCACGACAAATATCCCAAAAAGGATGTTTGACTACCTGGTCAATAGGAAGTTGTCTAATCAGGACTGATGAGGTTTCCAGGTGAATGCGCTCATGTTCGATACCCATCATGATTGCCCAAAAGGGGTTTTCCCAGCTAATCGGCATAGTCAGCGGCATGCGGCGGATCAACCCATCAATCACTTCCCGGACTTTGTCACGGTATTCCTTGACCGCCTGACAGGTCGGCCAGTCGTAATGGGTTGAGTCCAGGTCATCCCAGGACATTTCATCTACTCCGACAGCGAACATGGATTCAAAAGCCGGATTGATGCGCTTATCGATCAACCTTGCTATGGTAAGTTTATTAATAAAGAAGGTGGCGGTATGGCCAAAATAGAATATCAGGGGATGTCGAAGCCGGTCTGCTCGGAGATAAAAGGTCTGGTCATCTTTCAGTGTTTCATAGAGGCGTTCGTCTATATCAAAGGTTTTGTGAAAGTATTCCAGTATTTCTGTGCGCTTCTGTTCCGGGTCGCCGCTATTTAAAATCGTAGTACGGGTATTACGAATATCCATAGCCGATCTCCTTAATTTTAAATCCTGTAATCAGAGGTTCATCATTCAGGAGTTTCAACATCTTCCTCTATTAAATCAGCAGAAATTTGCGGGGTAAAATCACTCATGAGTTTACCGGTCAGCTTGTAACTGATTTTATTTTCATACATCCGCTTATCCGCCTCGCTGAAGAGATTTGCTATTTCGGTAGAATTAAAGGCGGTTGCACTACCCAGAGACATGCGCACCTGTGCGGAAAAACTCTTAAAGTTAAAAAGCCTTTCAGCTTCACGAACGCGCGCCATTAATTCTGCTGACAGCTTCTGGTCTGTTTCTGGGAGCAAAATGGCGAACTCATCTCCACCAATACGAGCCACTACATCATCGGCCCGAAAAACGCTTGAAAGAACTTCTGATGCACACTTTATCAAATGATCGCCGGCCTCATGCCCATGTGTATCATTAACCTGCTTCAGACCATCCAGATCGGCGACAATAGCTGTTACAGGAAACTTCTGCCCTTTATCAATCTTCTCAAACTCTGCTTCAAAATGAGAGCGGTTGTAAAGCCCGGTCAATGTATCATGGGAACTCAGGAATTGCAGTTTCTGTTCAATTTCCTTACGGTCGCTGATATCCCGTACTACAGCCAGAACAC
>JBGSQR010000377.1:0-4393 GCA_041737975.1 Geobacterales bacterium
TTTTCCTGAAATACTCCGACACCCAGAACTCCAGAGTTCCCTTCAATTGGTACGGAGTCCGCTGCGTGTTTATACCGGCTGGCTTGTTCACGGCAATCAGCTGATCATCTTCATACAGCAGCGCCTCCGGTGACAGCACCAACTCACTGAAACGCCCCTGCTCCATCAATCCGATTTCAATGATATCTCCACTCTTGATTTGGCGTGACGCGACCCTGACCATGGAACTGTTGACAGCACAACCGCCGCGATCAATAATCCGCCGCGCCTCGGACTTGCTGACCGCCTCAAAAAGCTGGGCAATAACATCGTCCAGGCGGCGCCCTTCATACTCTTTATTTGTTGTTTTTCTGATTATCATATCTTCGTTACTAACTGTTTACGCTCTGCTATGCAAACAAAATCTGGGTGGCAAAATATTCCTGCTTCTGCTAACCTTTGCCAATGTTAAACAAACAAAACACCAACACATTGCCACTGCGCGGACCGGTCCCGCTCTCACACTTCCTGCTGCAACCTCTTATCCAGCATGGTGACTTCGTCATAGACGCCACCTGTGGTAATGGTAACGACACACTGCTACTGGCAGAATTGATTGGCGAAACTGGTCAGGTATGGGCCTTTGATGTCCAGGCCGATGCTATCAGCCATACCGTTGCCAAACTCGCTGATAAGGGATATGTTGACAGGGTTCGTACAATCCATGCCGGCCATGAAACCATGTCCCAGCACATTGACAGACCGGTAAAAGTGGTTGTTTTCAATCTGGGATATTTACCTGGCGGCGATAGGGACAAAATCACTCGACCGGAGACCACCTGCACGGCACTAAAGATGTCCGCAGACATACTTATGCCTGGTGGTTTCATTTTGATTACCATCTATCCGGGGCATCTCGGTGGCGACGACGAAAGAGTTGCCGTTGAAGCTTGGTCCAGCGGATTACCTGCAAAAGAATTCCATGTCTGGCGTATGGGGCAAATAAATGTTACATCCGATGCCCCCTATTTATTAATGATTCAGAAGGCTGCCAGATGATCCGCTCCCTACTCCCATTCCTTATAATTCTACCTTCAGTGGCCTATGCGCTTATATCCCTCTTCTGCGGACGCCGCTTTTTTCTGGCACAGCAAAGGACGAATCAATCGTCTTATCCAGCCGTCACTATCCTCAAACCGGTCAAGGGGATGGATGCCGACAGTTATAATAATTTTGCCTCTTTCTGCCACCAGGAATATATCGGCGAACTTCAGCTGGTATTTGCAGCCGCCTCTATTGATGATCCTGTTGTGCCGGCAATTCATCAACTGATATCGGATTACCCGCAGACAGACATCTCACTTGTTATAAATCCGGCCATCCATGGCCCCAACTACAAGGTTTCCAATCTTATCAACGCCTTTCCCAAGGCAAAACATGACATCATAATTGTCTGCGACAGCGACATCCGGGTGACTCCAGACTATCTGAACAGTGTAACAGCTCACTTTTCTGAGCTAAAAGTCGGATTGGTGACTTCGCTCTACCGGACCTCGGATGTGCATGGATTTGCCACCGCTATTGAAGCAACCGGCTTTACCGCAGAAATGATCCCCAATGTCATGGTGGCACTGCAACTTGAAGGACTTTCTTTTGCACTTGGCGCATCAATGGCGGTGAGGCGTCAGGCCTTAAATTCTATTGGGGGCTTTGAAGCCTTGGCCGATTATCTGGCGGATGACTATCAATTGGGTAATAAGATTCATCTTGCCGGGTGGAAGATTGTCCTTGACCGCTGCTTTGTTGAAAGCATGATGAAAAATGAAGAGCTGCTTTCCGTCCTGTTCCGCCAACTGCGCTGGTCCCGTACCATGCGCGTCAGCCGTCCTGGTGGCTATCTGGCCTCGGGCATTACCCTGCCTTTTCTGGCCGTACTGCTGGTCACCATGGTCGCGCCTACTCTACAACAGGCATTACTGGCTATTTCTCTTCTCTATGCAACCCGCCTGTCCGTAACCACCATCTACAGCCGTTACCTTACCGGCGACAACCTCCTACCACACTGGCTCTGGCTGATTCCTCTGCGGGACATGCTCGGCTTTTTCACTTGGGCTTTGGCATTCATGGGTAACAAGGTGGAATGGCGTGGCAGCCGTTTCCGCCTGAAACCGGGCGGAAAAATCGAAGAACTAGCCTGACCCCATAATCGTGTCCCACCAGGCCATAAACGAAACAGCAAGCCATCGATAAAACTCACCAGAAAAATTCTTGACAGCCAAACACATCACCCATATATTGGAATGAACGTTCATTCCGTTTTAATTTATCAAAGGTGATACAATGAGTAAAATAGATAAAAAAGAAGAGATCATCCGCGCTTCACTTGAAATCATTGCTGAACACGGTTTCCACGGTGCACCAATGGCCATGATTGCCGATAGGGCCGGTGTAGGTGCAGGCACCATTTATCGCTATTTTGAAAACAAGGATGTGCTCATAAAAGAACTCTACAAAGAGATTGAAAGCAGAATGACGTCAATCATTACTGTAGGCTATTCTTCTGATTTGACTATCAGGGAGCGCTTTATCCATCTAAGCACACAATTGATTCACTATTTCATCAACCACCCGCTCGAATTCAGATATGTGGAGCAGTTCCACAATTCTCCCTATGGAGCTGAATTCCGTAAGGACAAAATTCTTGGTGTAGAGCAGGGATGCAATGTTTACAGAACTCTTTTCGAGGACGGTGTAACCAAAAATGAGATCAAGAATTTCCCTCTGACGATTCTTTTTTCACTGGCCTTCGGTCCTGTGATTCATATAACTCGCGATCATATCCTGGATTTTATAATTCTTGATGAACCAATGATCGATAAAATAGCTGCTGCCTGTTGGGATGGTGTCAAACTCTGACCAATTCAAATACAGAATTAATATTCCGTCTTGATCTAATAGCCCTATAAACTGTTAATAATTTCACGAGGTAATCAGATGCTTACAAGAACCAGTAAAAAGCTCCTTTCAGGTATCACCATTTTCACTACAATTATTTCATTAAGCGCCTGCAGCAAAAAAGGACCTAGCGGACCTCCACAGAGCGGGCCTCCTGAAGTAGGCGTGATTACTGTAAAACAGGAAAAAGTGACTCTAACCACCGACCTGCCCGGGCGAGTTTCAGCCTCCATGATTGCTGAAGTCAGGCCTCAAGTTGGCGGCATCATCCAGAAGCGCCTTTTTACCGAAGGCTCGGATGTAAAGGCCGGTGAGGTGCTATACCAGATTGACCCGGCCAGCTACAAGGCGGCCTATGCCAGTACCAAGGCGTTACTGTCAAAAGCAGATGCAAATATCACCTCTGTCAGACTCAAATCTGAACGCTACCAGGAATTGGTTAAGATCAAAGCGGTCAGCCAGCAGGAGGCTGACGATACTTTTTCCTCATACAAGCAGGCAGAAGCAGAGGTAGAATCAGCCAAGGCCGCTGTGGAAACGGCACGAATTAATCTCGCCTATACCCGCATAACAGCCCCGGTATCCGGCAGAATCGGACGATCCACGGTAACAGACGGTGCACTTGTCACCGCCAGCCAGACAACTGCGCTGGCCACAATTCAGCAGCTGAATTCTGTATATGTGGATGTAACTCAGTCCAGCGCTGACATGCTTAAAATGAAGAGAAGCCTTGTAAACGGCCAGATGAAAAAGGGCAACTCCAGCCAGGCCAAAGTCAAACTGTTTTTTGAAGACAACAGCACCTACCCGCTGCCAGGCTCTCTGAAGTTCTCTGAAGTTACCGTTGACCAAAGCACCGGATCAATAACGCTGCGAGCTGTTTTTCCCAACCCCAAACAGGCGTTGCTTCCAGGCATGTTCGTACGAGCTGTTCTGGAGGAAGGGGTTAACGAGCAGGCGATTCTTATCCCTCAGCGGGGCGTAACCCGCAACCCTAAAGGCGATGCCACTGTTATGGTTGTTGGGACAGATGAAAAAGTTGAGCCACGTATAATCAAGGTAGACCGTACTGTTGGTGAAAACTGGCTGGTAACTGATGGCCTGAAACCTGGGGACCGTGTAATTCTGGAAGGTCTTCAAAAAGCCCGGCCAGGTACATCGGTAAAAGCTGTTCCGTTTGGTTCTGCCCCTCCGGCAGCCGCTGCAACAGCACCACAACCCGCACCAGCTAAAAAGTAAAGGAGCAGTTCCATGCCTAGTTTTTTCATAAATCGCCCGATCTTTGCCTGGGTGATCGCCATAATGATCATGTTGATCGGGCTTCTTGCGCTCAAAACCCTACCGGTTTCCCAATATCCGCCAATTGCGCCACCGCAGATCACCATCAATGCTGTGTACCCAGGGGCATCTGCCCAAACTGTGCAGGACACGGTCACCCAGATTGTTGAACAGAAGCTGA
>JBGSQR010000420.1:0-3964 GCA_041737975.1 Geobacterales bacterium
ACGGCGCCTTTGACATTACGGTGGGACCGCTCGTGGACCTGTGGGGTTTTGGACCCCGCCCCCGCAGCGACCGGCGTCCAACGGACAGCACAGTCGAGGCGGTTCGCCGACTGGTGGGATACCGGCATCTTTACGTACGCTCCGCGCCCGCCGCCCTCCGCAAGGACATAGCCGGTCTGCGGATTGATCTGTCCGCCATTGCAAAGGGATATGCCGTTGATAAACTGGCTGAAACCCTGATTACACAAGGCTTTAACGACCTGTTGGTGGAAATTGGCGGCGAGATGAGAATCAAAGGAAGACACCCGGACGGAAAATCCTGGCAGATTGCAGTAGAAAAGCCGGTCACCGGACAGCGGGCAATAGAACGGGTGCTATCACTGACAGATACCGGGATGGCTACCTCCGGAAACTATCGCAACGTTTTTGTTGAAGACGGCCAACGCTATGGACACACCATCGACCCAGCCACCGGCAGACCGGTTCGTCATCGACTGGCATCGGCAACGGTGCTTGCCCCCACCTCCGCACGGGCAGATGCCCTGGCAACTGCTCTGATGGTGCTTGGGGATGAGCGGGCACAGGAGTTCTGTCGTCGTGAAAAGATCGCTGCATACCTGATGATACATCAGGGAGAGGCGACACAATCGGTCATGACCGACACCTTCAAGGCCCTTATGGTCAGGATGACTCCATGACAACATTTCTTGCTGTTCTGCTGTTTTTCCTGCTGGCCTTTGCAGGCATGGCACTGGGAGTGATATTGGGTCGCAAGGGCCTGCGGGGCGACTGTGGCTCCGCCCACACAAAAGGTGACTGCAAAAAGAGTGAGTGCCGCTGTTCCGGTTGACAACCGCTGAGATTTTGAAGATTGCAGTTGAAACGCATTTATAATACTTCACACTGTAATACTAAAATCCACATGACTTACTGAAAGTTAGATAATAGCTATTCAAACATCCTGTTATTATTCACTTGGGCAAGTTAACTTCAGTTGACAATAGTAATTTAGGCGGAATTTTCTGGGCGCCCAGAATTTTTACAAGTAATTCCAGATTATCATCAAGCTGCGATAATTTCGCCATATCGAGGGTTTCAAGCCCCCTAACCAATAGGCCTTGTGCAACTTCCGGCGATTGTGCCAGCAACTCTCTCCCATTTTCCGTCAGGTCAATTTCGACAACACGCCGATCTTCCCTGGAACGGGTTCTAGTAACCAACTCCCTTCCCTCAAGACGGTCAAGAATCCCTACAACCGTTGCAGGATGGAGATACATACGTTTTGCTATTTCCGAAACTTTTATCGGTGAGTCTTCAGATATTACTTTAATTGCCCATAGCTGAGGACCGGTCAACCCGGTTTCTCGCTCGGCTTTTTTAGAATATTCGTGAACCGCCTGAAATACGCGGCGGATGTTGTCAATTATATCTGCAACTGGCTTGGATTTGTCTGGCATAGTTTGCCTTCTCTCTGAGCATAATAAAATTAGTTCTACATTTCTTAAATATTTAGCACAAGCTTTCTCATATGGCTAATACCTTTCCGCTATGTCAACTCATGACAGCTATTAAATCAAACAAATAGATTTGCCACTCAGCTTTTTTGGTCTTCTAAATGGACTTTTTTTCTAATTCTAATAAATAATAGTTGACAGATTTAGTTTGTAGTCAAATAATATGTACAGAAACTACTATGCTCTGGCTTGACTCTCAATTGCAAATTCAACCTCATAAAGCAACATAGAAGTAAATATGTATAAAGAGAATCATATCTGAATTCTCACTCTTTTTTTAGCTGTTTAAAGTTTATTACTGGTTGATGCGCCAGTAATAAAGTAGTGATAAATGATGAAGCAATAGCTCCAGTTACACCTGCATCTAGCAAAGTACTCTGGCAAAGAAAAGGCGGCAGAACCAGGGCACAATGAAGCTGCATGGGCAAAACACAGAAGAAACGAATTTACTGTTTTAATAAAATAAATTTTTTACATATATTTATATCGATTGTTATCCAGCATGTCACCTCAATGTCAGCTGGTGTTATACCCAACAGTATCATGGCTGCTGTTGGGTATCTTTTTTTCCTTTGAAAAACAATTGAGACCAGACTTTAAATTGCTAATTTAGCAGACACTTTTGGTATTTGATGAAGGATAGTTTCAATAGGAGCATTTATGCACAAAAATCTATTTAATAAAAAAGTATCATTGCTGTTACTACTGATTATCTTCGTTATGACTACGACATCCTCTGAAGCTGTTGATTATAAAAAACTTGAAAAACCACCCCTTGACGAGCACACTTTTGGAATATATGTGGGCAAAGACCGGGTCGGCTCTTATAGTCAAAAATTCACAAAAACTGCTGACGGTTTCAGGATTGATGCTAGTGGCGGTGTAAAACTTAAAGTCATGGGTTTTTCAAAAGAATCCTCTACTAAAGAAATTTATTTTTTATCCCCAAAACTTGCTTTGCGGTCATTTGATATTTCACAAACGCTAAACGGTGTTTCTTCGCATATATCTGGAATTAAATACGATACCAGCTTACGTATCAAGATTGATGTGGCGGGAAAAACTACAGAAAAGCAAACAAAGATCACGGAAGACATTATTCCTGGTCCAGCGCTCAACATTTACCCACTGATGCAGGATGATTTCATTGGTAAAACATTTAAAGTGTATGTTTTTGACCCCGAAGAGATGAGAGTTGAAAAAGTAAAAATTTCAGTATTCAAAGAGGAAAACTCACCTAGTGGCCAGCCAGGACTAAAGATGAGAAACACCCTTTACCCGTTTGTGCATAACGATATCTGGATTGACGCAAATGGTAATACTTTATGGGAATCTGTACGTGAAGGTCTGGTTGTTACAAAATTTGAAATCTCCAAGTTGCTGGGGCTTTTAAAGTAATAGTCCTGCTTTTTATTTATTTTTAAAAACAACTTTTACTCGCATTACCTTTTCATCTCCCTGAACAACAGTTATTTGTTTTTCCGGTATTAACAACTCTTTTATCAGATATTCTTTCAGGTCAGACACATGCTTTTTTATTTTTGGAGCAGCTCGTCTGCTGGCGACAGGTTTTACTATCGTCAATTCTGAGACTGGCCAGTCAGTAAACTTCTGTTTAAGCGATGTCAGGGCATTAAGGCTGTTTTGATCAAGCTGATTTTTACCAGTAAAATTAATCGGTGGCAGAATTGGGAGTGTCGTTACCTTTAACTCTAATGATTCCCCGGTTTTTTTCTCAATCACAGTCGTAAGCCAGCTTATTTCTTGTTGATTTGCAGGATAGTCTCTGACGATAGAAACTGTAACGGTGATCGGTTTCTTCTTATCGGAGAATGTTATGCTGCAGTCTCCAACTTTGTACGGTGTGATAAAAGATTCAATTTCCCGGCAACTTTCATTGAGTTGCCTTATGGATTTATCTTTCAAGGTAGTCAATGTTTCAGGTGCAGGTTTAGCAGGCGCGATTGCCGTACGGATTGCGGGCGTCGGATCTACGGCGCCAGAGCGGACAATCACCTGCTCCAGCTCCAACTGTGTAGGCTTGCCAATATCGGCTGTCAATTCCTCTTCTATTTTCCGTAATATTTCCCTGCCAACGTAAGTTATCGTATTAATTGATGCAGTTACCACCATTTGCTTGTCCTTAGAGTCAATTGCAACATTCGTTACTCTTGACTGATTCGGACTATTGAGATGTTCCCGTAAGACACTCTCCACAAGGCTTGTCAGCTTGACCCTGCGAATATCTGTCAAAAGTGTAATGACCAAAGGTATCGAGATAATTACCAGCATAGTGCCGAGAATTTGGAAACGCCGCCTGATTGGATATCTGTGCGTATTCCGGTCGAATCCGGCCACTGTTCCGGTGGGAATCCGGCCACCGTTCCGACGGGAATCCGGCCGGCATTCCGATTTGATTCCGGCCACCATTCCGGAGCAATCCGGCCAGT
>JBGSQR010000456.1:0-2251 GCA_041737975.1 Geobacterales bacterium
ATTGCTGTACGAACCGCTGATTGATCTGACAAAATGTACAGCCCGGCCCTGAATAGCATATGCCCCGGCCTTGTCCATCGGGCAGCCGGTTGCGATATAATCATTGATTTCCTGATCAGTCAGTTCTTTGAAATAAACATCCGTAGTGACACTCTGACTAATTATGACACCAGTTTCACTGTCCAGGAGAGTAATACCGGTTATGACCTGATGATTCCGCCCAGAAAGGCTTTTAAGCATCTGAAATGCCTCAGCCTCATCAGATGGCTTACCCATAATCCTGTTATCCAACACAACTACTGTATCTGCACCTATATAATAGCGACCAGCCTTAGTGGAGGTAACCGCCTGGGCTTTTTCGCGCGAAAGGCGCATTACATGATCGTCCGGCAATTCGTCCGGTAACACGTCTTCGCAAATATCAGCGGGGATAACAATAAATGGTATACCTGCAAGCTCCATCAGCTCTGAACGACGAGGTGAGGCTGAAGCCAGCACAATTTTATGATCAATCATCTCAATCCCTTTATGACTTTAAGTAAAATAATTCAGTCCCTGTTTGATTTTCTACGATACATCAGCAAGGCAAGGCAGCATAAAATTACTACCCCTATCAAAATATTTATCAACTCTGAATTAATAAGGCCGTACACAAGATCTACCAATCCCATCAATGCCAAAAGGGCTTCAAGAGATAACATCCGACCGATAAGTGAAATTTCCTGACGTTGTTTTTCCATGTCCATAAATCACCCTATTTTAAGAACGTCTCGATCATGGAAACATCTTGCCCGGATTCAGTATATTTTTTGGGTCAAGAGCTGCCTTGATTGATTTCATGGCAAAGATCTGATCCGGGTTTAATTCCAGCTCAATGTATGGGGCTTTTGACAAGCCAACTCCGTGCTCTCCAGACATTGTACCACCTAATTGAAGTGCGGCCTGAAAAACTTCGCGAATCGCCACGTGGGCCTTTTCCTCCATGCCTGCAACACTATTGTCGACCATTATGTTGACATGAATATTGCCATCTCCGGCATGCCCAAAATTAACAATTGGAATTTCAAGACGCTGACTGATTTTTTCTATTAACCTGATGACATCCGGTACTTTGCTGCGTGGAACGACGATATCCTCGTTATACTTATTCGGATTTACATCTCTTAGCGAAGGCGATATAAGGCGACGTACCTTCCAGAGTTGTTCTGATTCAGCACTATCTTTAGCCGTTCTGAATTGTACCAGTCCGAGAGTACTGACAATTTTCTCCAGCTGCTGAGACTGTTTTTCTATCAAATCACGGTCCCCATCGAGTTCAATCAGCAATACGGCGCGGCCTTCAGCGGGCAAGCCAAGATTAAAGCGACGCTCGACACATTGTAGAGTCGCATAGTCCATAAATTCAAGCGTAGTTGGAATAATTTTGTTCCCGATAATTGAGGAAACTGCCTTCGCTGCACCTTCTATTGAATCGAAAATTGCCAGCATGGTCTTTTTACAATCCGGATATGGCAATAACTTGAAGATAATTTTTGTAATAACCCCCAGTGTGCCTTCACTGCCACAGAGCAGCTTTGTCAGATCATATCCGACAACACCTTTATATGTTTCACCACCGGTGCGTATAATGGCCCCGGTTGGCAGAACCACCTCCAACCCCATGACAAAGTCTTTGGTGCAGCCATATTTTACAGCTCTTGGGCCACCGGCATTTTCCGCCACATTCCCACCCAGGGTAGAGAACTTAAGCGAGGCAGGATCAGGCGGATAAAACAGGCCGAGTTTCTCTACAGCCTTCTGAAAATCTTCCGTAACCACGCCTGGCTCCACTTCCGCGATCAGGTTCTCGGTATCAATTCGCAATATCCTGTCCATGCGGGTAGTCACTAACACAATCCCGCCGGCCTTGGGCAGGCTGCCTCCTGAAAATCCACTTCCGGCACCGCGTGGAAACACCGGAAAATCTTCTTGATTTGCCAATTTTAGAATCTGTGAGATCTCATCGGCATTTGCCGGGTGAACGACAGCTTCCGGCAGATATTCTGTCTGTGTTGCATCATATGAATAACAAATCATGTCCTGTTTTTCGGTCAGGACATTATCTTTGCCGACGATTGCTGTCAGCTTACTGAAAATTTGTTCTTGAATCATTCCTTCTCCTTCACAACGCAATTAACTGATTAACGATACATGATTATATCTGTTCAGTGCAAGACTGATTTGATCATGAAAACCGAACAATCCAGTTGAT
>JBGSQR010000476.1:0-4653 GCA_041737975.1 Geobacterales bacterium
TGATGCTGTTTCCCACGGATCAACCGGCAAGGGTAATGATCAGGTCCGCTTCGAGTTGGGTTACTATCACTTCAATCCGTCCATCAAAGTTGTTGCTCCCTGGCGTGAGTGGAATCTGAATAGTCGTCAGGCATTGATCGAGTATGCCG
Source organism: Geobacterales bacterium (assembly GCA_041737975.1). Lineage (GTDB taxonomy): Bacteria > Desulfobacterota > Desulfuromonadia > Geobacterales > Pseudopelobacteraceae > JBGSQR01. The sequence continues at coordinate 150 of JBGSQR010000476.1, forward strand.
AGAAGAACGGGATTCCGATTCCGATCACTCCTCGTCGTCCCTGGTCTTCTGACCGTAACCTGCTGCACATCTCTTTTGAAGGCGGCATTCTGGAAGATACATGGGCAGAAGCTCCGGAAGAGATGTATGTGCTGACCAAGTCGCCTGAAGAAGCACCGGACAAGCCGCAGTATGTGGAGATTGAGTTCAGAAATGGTAATGCTGTTGCGGTTGATGGTGAACAGATGACACCGGCCCAGTTACTGGCACATTTGAATTTCCTTGGTGGCGAGCATGGTATCGGTCGTGTTGATCTGCTGGAAAACCGCTCGGTCGGTATGAAGGCCCGTGGTGTTTATGAAACTCCGGGCGGAACCATTCTGCGTGAAGCCCACTCGGCTGTTGAGCAGATCACCATGGACCGTGAAGTTATGCGTATCCGTGATGGTTTGATTCCCGAGTATGCCAAGATTGTTTATGGTGGATACTGGTTCTCACCAGAGCGCGATATGCTGCAGACCCTGATTGATGATTCACAGAAATGCGTCAACGGTGTGGCCAGAGTCAAACTGTACAAAGGCCTCTGTCGTACGGTTGGTCGCAAATCAGAAACCAATTCACTATTTAACCTGGACTTTGCCACTTTTGAAAAGGACGAAGTTTATAACCAGGCCGATGCCGAAGGCTTTATTCGCATCAATTCATTGCGTCTTCGCATCAGGTCTTTGATGAACGCAAGTCGTAAATAGCTTCAAGCCGAGATACCATATTATTTAAAACAGTGGGGAAGTTTAATGTCAAAAGATAAGCTCTGGGGTGGTCGTTTTACCCAGCCGACCGATAAATTTGTTGAGGAATTCACAGCGTCGATTCAGTTTGATAAGCGCCTCTACCATCAGGATATTCGTGGTTCCATTGCCCATGCACGTATGCTGGGCAAGCAGGCCATCATTCCCATGGAAGATGTGGAAGCGATTATTCATGGTCTGCAGCAGATTCTGCAACAGATTGAGGCGGGTGAATTTGATTTTTCCATCAGTCTGGAAGATATTCACATGAATATCGAATCCCGTCTGTCAGCCAAAATCGGTGAGGCTGGTAAAAGACTCCATACCGGCCGTTCACGTAATGATCAGGTTGCTCTGGATATCCGTCTTTATCTGCGTGACGAGATTGTCGATATTATTACTTTTATTGATCTACTGATCGATGCCCTGCTGATTCAGGCCGAAAAAAATCTCGACGTAATTATGCCGGGGTTCACACACCTGCAGACGGCCCAGCCAATCTTGTTTTCTCACCACATGATGGCTTATGTGGAGATGTTCAAGCGTGACAGTGCCCGCCTGGAGGATTGTCTCAAGCGAGTTAATGTTATGCCTCTGGGGGCAGGCGCACTGGCTGGCACAACTTTCCCGATAGATCGGGAACATGTGGCTGAACAGCTGGGTTTCGCCTCCATTACCCGTAATTCTCTGGATTCGGTTTCTGATCGGGATTTTGCCCTGGAGTTTCTTTCCGTATCTTCAATCCTGATGATGCATCTGTCCCGTTTCTCCGAGGAACTGATTCTCTGGTCCACCAGCGAGTTCAAGTTTATTGAGCTTTCCGACAGTTTCTGCACCGGTTCATCAATCATGCCGCAGAAAAAAAACCCGGATGTACCGGAACTGGTTCGTGGCAAGACCGGACGTGTTTACGGGAATCTGATGGCGCTCCTTACAATTATGAAGTCCTTGCCGCTGGCTTACAACAAGGATATGCAGGAAGACAAGGAACCGCTTTTTGACACGATTGATACGGTTAAAGGGTGTCTCAAAATTTTTGCCGATATGATCAAAGAGATGCATGTTTATGAGTCTGCAATGCTTGCTGCTGCCGGCAAAGGATTTTCAACAGCTACCGATGTGGCCGACTATTTGGTACGCAAGGGGTTGCCTTTCCGTGATGCTCATGAGGCTGTGGGCAAATCTGTGGCCTATTGCATCGAGAACGAGATGGTCCTTACTGACCTTACCTTGACCGAATGGCAGCTGTTCTCACCTTATTTTGATAATGATATTTTTGCGGCAATTACATTGGAAGCCTGCATTAATGCCCGTAATATTCCTGGTGGAACATCGCGGGAGCAGGTCTGGAATGAAATTGTCAGAACCAGGGAAGGTAAATAGACCTGATGTACTGTGACTTTTTCGGACTAACCGAAAAACCGTTTACAATTACACCAAATCCGCATTTCATATTCCTCAGCAGTAACCACAAGGAGGCTTTTGCCCACCTTGTTTACGGTATAGACAGTCATGCCGGTTTCATCTCTCTGACTGGAGAGGTCGGGACCGGCAAAACCACTCTGCTACGAACCCTCCTGTCAAATCTGGATAAAGACCAGCATCGCAGCGCATTGATTTTTAATCCATGTCTGACAGGTGAACAGCTCCTTGCTGCAATCTGTCAGGAGTTTGGTTTAAAAACCCGTAAAAAAGATATCAATAGTTACTATAACCTGCTGAACAAGTTTTTGATTTCCCAACACCAGGAAGGGCGAAATGTTGTGCTGGTAATTGATGAAGCGCAAAATCTGCCGGTAGAGGTGTTGGAACAGTTACGAATGATATCCAATCTGGAAACAGAGCAGGATAAACTGATTCAGATTGTTCTGGCAGGGCAGCCTGAGTTGGATGAAATTCTTGGGCGGCACGACCTGCGCCAACTGAGTCAGCGCATTATGGTCCGCTATCGTCTGAAACCGATGGGGCAGCAGGATACGGTTGACTATATTAACCACAGATTGAGAGTTTCAGGAAACCGTACACCGGAACTTTTTTCCGCTGGGGCGATAAAACGAATCTATCTGTTTTCAAAGGGGACACCCCGTTTGATCAATGTTGCCTGTGAACACGCCCTGGTAATGGCTTGGTCGCAAGAGACCAGCACTGTTACCTCTGCAATGGTCGAGAAAGTCGTTGCAGCCATACAGCCTGGTTACATAAATACTGGCGGATTTAAACGCCTATTCACTCGACTGTTTTGCAGAAGGTAATATCAAGATGAGTTATATTTTGGATGCTTTGAAAAAGATGGAGCACGAGAAGGCCAAGAAAAAAGGTGCTGCCGGTATTGCTTCCGTTTCCGGCGAATTATTCCGGCCAGAAAAGCTTAAGCCGGTCAAGGCCAATATTTGGAAAATTAGCGCTGCAATTGTGCTTGTTGCCATATTGACCTCTGGTGTCACCTGGTATCTCTTGCGCGATAACAAACCGGCAAAAGCTGTGAAATCTGCTCAGCCTTTACAGGTGCCAGTAACTCCACAGGTTCAGTCTGCAGAGCCTGCTGCACCTCCTGTTGCTGCTCCGGTTCCTGTCGCAGCATTGCCTGCACCACCTGTGGTTGCCAGACAGGAAACGCCGGTTGCAAGCAATATAGCAGCGCCCCCTGTTGATGATGGGGAGAACAGACGTACTTCTCGTAGAAGTGGTTCTAAAAATCCGCATCGGAAGGAAAGTTATGAATCCTTGCCTGCTCAGCTAGGCACCGCTCCAGCGGATATCAAGGTGTCAGGTATTGCCTGGCAGGATGAACGGGTTGCGCGCAGGGCTGTGGTTAACGGCTTTCTGCTTAAGGAGGGCTCAGTTGTGGGAGGTGCAAAGATCATTGAAATCCTTCCTGAAAAAGTACGTTTTTCAATGGCCGGTAAGACGTTTGAGCTTTCAATGCACTCTGCTGCTGTTACAGGTGCAGTTAAATGATGAATATTAAGAAAGGATGGTTTCACGGGATGCGTAACTGTCTGTTGCTAATAGTAATAACCGTATTGTTGGCTGCATGCGGTAAAAGGGGCGCGCTGATTTATCCTGACCTGTTGACTCCTTCGGCAACGTCTGAAGTCAGGGTCAGCCAGCTTGATACTGTTGTGAAGCTCTCTTTTCAGTTGCCGCAGAAAAATCAGGCCGGCAAAGATTTAAATGACCTGGCAGGTGTGGATATCTACAAACGCTCGGTAATTAGTGGGCAACCTGCTGGCTGTAACTCATGTACAGTTGATTATGTGCTTTTCAAAAAAGTATATATCAATCTGCCAGACAGTCAGATTGTCAGAAATGGCGGTCAGATGATTCTGCTGGATGGAGATGTTAGAGATGACAGGGATTACAGCTACTACCTTATACCATTTACCACAGCTTCTTTGGCAGGCAAACCTTCCCTGCCCGTAACCATTGGAGTAAAAGAATCTCCGTTGCCGCCCAGGCTGAAAGTAGTGGCAGAGCCGACAGAAATTCGGTTGGTATTTTCTCCTGCTTCACAGCAATTTGATATTGCGGGTTATAATTTGTATAGAGTTGAAAAGGGCCAGCCATTGACGATCTTTCCCCATAACAAGGAATTGGTGAAGGATAATAAATTTATCGATTTTGGCTTGAAGAGGGGTGTCAGTTACGTATATGCCGTACGAACGGTTGTGAGAAGAGCTAATGGGGCTTTGGCGGAAAGCGGACTTTCCAATCAGGTTGAGGCTAGGTTGGCAGAA
>JBGSQR010000479.1:0-5707 GCA_041737975.1 Geobacterales bacterium
TTATGACCAACCGTACAACCTTTGTGATTGCTCACAGGCTCTCAACTGTAGTCCACGCAGACAAGATAATTGTCCTTGAAAAAGGAAGGATTGTGGAAAGCGGCACTCATAACGATTTGCTGGAAAAAGACGGATTATATAGCAGATTATGCTCGTCCCAGTTTATGAAAGAAACAGACATATCAGAAGAAGCTCAGCCTAAATCATAGAAATTAATTCAAGTAACGGGATTTATTATGAAAGCTGTTATCTTAGCTGGTGGCCTTGGTACACGTATTAGCGAAGAATCTCATCTGAGACCAAAGCCAATGATTGAAATTGGCGGTCGCCCCATTCTCTGGCACATAATGAAGATTTATTCCAGTTACGGCATAAATGATTTCATTATCTGCCTTGGCTACAAGGGTTATATTGTCAAAGAGTATTTTGCCAACTACTTCCTTCACATGTCAAATGTGACATTTGACATGGCCAATAACAAAATGGAAGTCCATCAGCAAAATGCAGAACCCTGGCGCGTTACTCTTGTTGATACAGGCGAAAATACCATGACAGGCGGACGCCTTAAACGCATCAGAGAATACGTCGGTGATGAAACTTTTTGCTGTACCTACGGGGATGGAGTTGCAGACATACCTGTTGACAAACTGATTGCACACCATCGCCAGCACGGAAAACTGGCAACTGTTACAGCAATACAGCCACCGGGACGTTACGGGGCACTCTGTATTGAAGGTGCTCACGTACGAAGTTTTCAGGAAAAGCCGGCAGGTGACGGAGCATGGGTTAACGGCGGCTTTTTCGTGCTTGAACCCGGTATTTTCGATTATATTGACGGGGATGAAACCAGCTTTGAATCTGCCCCTCTGCAAAGAATTGTAGAAGACGGCCAGATGGCTTCTTATTGTCATAACGGTTTTTGGCTAGCAATGGATACCTTACGGGATAAAAATCATCTTGAGGATTTGTGGAAGACAACCCCACCCTGGAAGGTTTGGTAATGTAGCAGTTTGCTGATACATATCGGAATCGTTCAGTACTTGTAACAGGGCATACCGGTTTTAAAGGCAGCTGGCTTTCTTTATGGCTTGAAGAATTAGGTGCCAACGTAAGCGGTATTGCTCTGGCACCAGAAACAGATCCCAGCCACTGGGATCTTCTTGAACTGGAGATGACCAGCTACCTTACTGATGTGCGCAATACTAGTGAAGTTTCCAGGCTGCTTACGGACATTAGTCCTGAAATAGTGTTCCATCTGGCTGCTCAGCCGCTGGTCCGACGTTCCTACCATGACCCGCTGGAAACCTGGTCAACCAATGTCATGGGCACAGCCAATGTACTTGAAGCCTGCCGCCAAACAGCCTCTGTAAAAGCCGTTGTTGTCATTACAACAGACAAGGTTTATGAAAATCAGGAATGGCCCTGGGGATATCGTGAAAATGACCGGATTGGCGGCCATGATCCCTACAGCGCCTCAAAAGCCGCCACAGAACTGGTTACTGACAGCTACAGGAAATCATTTTTCAACAGATCTGACTCACCTCTGCTTGCTACGGCACGGGCCGGCAATGTTATAGGAGGTGGAGACTGGTCCCGGGATCGTCTTATCCCGGATATCTTTCGTGCAGCAGAGTCCGGAATACCGCTTGAGATCCGTTCACCTAAAGCATCAAGACCATGGCAGCATGTGCTGGAATGCCTTAGCGGTTATCTTTTGCTTGGGCAGAAACTATTGGATAGACAAAAAGAACATGCTGAAGCCTGGAACTTCGGCCCTGAAATCGATAGCAACCGGACGGTTGAAGAGGTTTTGACAACTCTGAAACAATACTGGGCTGATTTCAACTGGGAAATAACCACTCAGCCTCAACCTCATGAAACGACTTTGCTTTACCTCGACAGTGCAAAAGCAAAAGCCCGATTAGGCTGGGAGCCTGTCTGGACATTGCAGGAGGCCTTGGCAGCAACTTCAGATTGGTACCTGAATTTCAATACCGATGGCAAAGCAATCAGCAAAAAACAGTTAACTGATTTTATTGTTTCAGCTAACTCAAAAAATGCCAACTGGATCACACCATGAAGTTTAAGCCGACTTTTATAGATGGTTTATTCATTGTTGAAACAACCAAGCATATTGACAATCGCGGCGAATTTTTTCGCGCTTTCTGCGAGAGTGAACTGGCCTCTTTAATCGGAACCCGCAGGATTGTCCAGATAAATATTTCAAAAACGCTTGCAGTCGGAGCTGTCCGGGGCATGCACTACCAAAAGCCGCCGCAGGCTGAAATGAAGCTGATACGCTGTATAAAAGGCAGAGTCTGGGATGTTGCAGTTGATCTGCGTTCAGAATCACCGACTTACATGCAATGGCATGCAGAAGAACTCAGTGCTGCTAATGCAAAAATGTTTGTCATACCTGAAGGGTGTGCCCATGGCTTCCAGGTTCTGGAAGAAGACAGTGAACTGCTCTACCTTCATACGGCTCCTTACTCTCCCGGATCGGAGGGAGGTATCCGGCCCGATGACCCTGCAATTAATATCCAGTGGCCACTCAAAATCACGGAGATATCCGATCGAGACCGTCAGCACCCAATAATCGGCCCAAACTTCCAAGGAATACTATTATGAAATGCCGCCATTGTAACGCGGAACTGAATTTGCCTCTTATTGATCTCGGCTCTGCACCGCCATCCAATGCCTATTTAACTGAACAGACCATGCGGATGCCTGAAAAATGGTTTCCACTGAGAGTTCTTGTCTGCACTGAATGCTGGCTTGTGCAAACGGAAGACTATGCCGGAGCAGAAGAACTGTTTTCAGCGGACTATGCCTATTTCAGCTCATTTTCATCCAGCTGGCTGCAGCATGCCCATAATTACGCAACAGAAATGGCCGGACGTTTCAGCCTGAACAGCTCCTCATGTGTAATAGAGGTTGCTGCAAATGACGGCTACCTCCTCCAATACTTCAAGGCAAACAATATTCCTTGTCTTGGTATTGAGCCTACAGCCAGCACGGCAGCTGCTGCCCGCTCAAAAGGGATTGAAGTTATTGAAGACTTTTTCGGCACACGGCTGGCAGAATCTATTGTGTCACAAGGCAGACAGGCTGATCTTACCGCAGCTAATAATGTTCTTGCTCACGTGCCGGATATAAATGATTTTGTCTCCGGTTTTGCACTGCTATTAAAACCAGCGGGTGTCGCCACATTCGAATTTCCACACCTGTTGCAGCTGGTGAAGGAAAATCAGTTCGATACCATTTACCATGAGCATTTTTCCTATCTCTCACTGACAGCCGTAAATAAGATTTTTGCCAAAAATGGTTTGAACATTTTCGACGTTGAAGAATTACCTACCCACGGAGGAAGTCTGCGGGTTTTTGCCCAAAGACTAGATACGGGAAATCGCCCGGTTTCAGCCAGAGTAAAGGATATTTTGTCAGGTGAGGCTGATGCCGGCATGGAAACTCGCGAATTTTATACCGGGTTCCAGCAAAAAGCCGACAAGGTAAAAGATGACTTTATAAGTTTTCTGATAAATGCAAAGCATTCAGGAAAGCGTGTTGCAGCCTATGGTGCTGCAGCCAAGGGAAATACTCTGATCAACTACGCCGGAATACGCCCGGATCTCATATCCTGTGTTGTAGATCGCAATCCGGCCAAACAGGGCAAACATCTGCCGGGCAGCAGGATTCCAATTGTAGACGAATCATATATTCATTCTGAGAAGCCGGATTATGTAGTTATCCTGCCCTGGAATCTTCGCAGTGAGGTAATGGTACAATTGGCCTACATTAGTGAGTGGGAAGGACGATTTGTAACCGCAGTTCCTTCACTACAGGTGAATTAGGAGTACTTTTGTGAAAATAGCTGTTACAGGAGCAAGCGGATTTATCGGCAGGAATGTTTTGGCAAATCTCACAAAATATCCGGTTGAAGTCATAGTTGTAACTCGCGATGCAAATAAACTGCAAAATTTACCGACAGGAGTTCAGGTCCTTCAGCTGGACATATCTGATCCAGGCGAAGACTGTTTTATCAGAATGGGGTGCCCGGATGTTCTGATCCACCTCGCCTGGGACGGCCTGCCAAACTACAAATCACTGCACCACTTTGAATCAGAGCTGCCAAAACAATACCATTTCCTTAAGATTCTTGTTGAGGCCGGATTGCCTAATTTATTAGTTACGGGCACCTGCTTTGAATACGGTATGCAGGCTGGTGAACTATCTGAAGATGTATTACCGCTTCCCGATAATTCATACGGTTATGCAAAAAATGCGTTGCGACAGCATCTTGAGTTTTTAAAATCGGTCAAGCCATTTAATCTTACCTGGCTGAGACTATTTTACATTTACGGTGAAGGTCAGCTTAGCACCTCTCTGTATCAGTCATTCAAAGAAGCTCTATTGCGTGGGGACAAGACATTCAACATGTCCGGCGGTGAGCAGTTGAGAGACTATCTTCCGATAGCAGAAGTTGCCCGGATAATAGTTCAGTTATCAATGAATTTTCATGATTTTGGAACGGTCAATCTCTGTTCCGGAGAACCGGTCTCTGTTCGCAGGCTGGTAGAAAAGTGGCTAATGGAATTTAACAGCGAAATGAAACTTAATCTTGGCTATTATCCATACCCCGATTATGAGCCAATGGCATTTTGGGGTAGCAAAAAACGTCTGGATATTTCCTTGGAAAATCTATGAATCTATGTGAACTGTTCAGAGTAGCCGGTCTCCCGGTTTTCCAGAATAAGATGTTTCCGGATAGGGAGTCAGCACGTGCATGCCCTAAAGGCGACATTTTACTTGTTCAGGATCTGGAAACAGGCCTTATATTCAACGCGTCATTTGATGCCTCACTTCTAAAATATGATGCCGATTACCAGAACGAACAGGCTTATTCAAATATTTTTTTGGAACACCTTGATGATGTAAAAGAAATCATTTACAGGTTTCTCCATGACAAGTCCCTTATAGAAGTCGGATGCGGAAAAGGATATTTCCTGGAATTTCTTCGTAAATCAGGATTCCGGATTACCGGTATTGACCCGGCGTATGAAGGAAATAATCCAAATGTTATAAAAGCCTGTTTTAATCCTGACCTGGGGCTTTCGGCAGAGGGCATTATCTTGCGTCATGTTTTGGAGCATGTCTCTAATCCGGTTGAATTTCTTTCTGACATTGCAAAAGCCAATGGCGGAAAGGGTCAAATCTATATTGAGGTTCCATGTTTCGACTGGATATGCCAAAACCGGGCTTGGTTTGATATTTTTTATGAACATGTAAACTACTTCCGGCTTTCAGATTTCAATCGAATGTTTGGTACCATACATGAAAGTGGACATGTGTTTGGCGGTCAGTATTTATATGTTGTCGCAGATATTTCAACCTTGCGAAAACCTTTATATGAGAAAAATGCTGAAATTAACTTCCCAAAAGATATACTTGCAAATGTAGAGCGTTTGGCAGCATCAGCAAATAAAAATAAAAAAGCCATTTGGGGTGGAGCCTCCAAAGGGGTGATATTTGCCCTTTATATGGAACGGGCCGGAGTTAATATTGATCTGGTTATAGACATTAATCCGGCCAAACAGGGTAAGTTTATTGCAGGAAGCGGCCTGAAAGTATCAACTCCAGATGAAGCAATGACACATTTAAGTACAGGGGATGATATTTTCGTCATGAATTCAAATTATTTTCAGGAAAT
>JBGSQR010000501.1:0-24454 GCA_041737975.1 Geobacterales bacterium
CTGTTAAGCAGGGAAAACAGGTGTTTATGATGACTATCAAACGGTTCTACTCCCAGCTGCAAGGTTTTGTCCCAGTTCATCAGCGGCATGCAATATCCTTCATCAGTAATATGTTTGTGAAATGATCAACGCATCCCTGCCAGCCAGTCATAGGCTTTAACAAGTGATATCTGTACATCTTCCTGAGTAAGTCCCAGTTGTTCAAATTGTTCAGCTGGCATTCTGCAGTAGCTCTGTTCCGTAGTTATAGCCAGTTTAAGTAGGCTGCCCAGTGGCCCGCTCTGTGAAGTCAGGGCGGCGCTGACCTCTTCGGACAGGTTCAGGCTCGTAATGATTTCGTTAGTAGAGATATTGTAGATAGATTCCAGCAGCGAGAGGATTCCGATCATGAAGGCTTGTTCGGAGGCGCCTTGAATGCTTTTGAGTTGCGGGTGGCGACCCGCCAGTTGTTCCATGAAACAGGCCCGCACAGCAGCCAGCTCTACTAGCGGGTGTGACAGGCCGCAGCTGTCATCTTTGGCAAATAGTGCCAACTGAACCCAGCGTTTGATTTGCTGCCGCCCGAGAATTGCCATGGCATGGCGAACTGTGCTGATTTTTTCTTTAAGCCCTATCCCGACTGAGTTTACCAGTAGAAGTAGTTTGTAGGTCAGACCTGGCCTGCCGCGAAAAGTTTTTTCAATCTCTTCCAGCTCTACATCCTCTTCCAACAGTCGCATCAGTTTCAGCAGGGTTGCACTGGTTTCATCAATACATTTTTTCTCTTCAAGCGACGGTCTTGCAAAAAAATAGCCTTGAAACAGTTCAAACCCCAGATCAAGGCATTTTAGATAAACCTCCCGGGTTTCTACTTTTTCGGCCAGCAGCTGCACCGGATACCCGCGCAGTGATTTGACGAGCTTTTCCAGTTCTTGATCAGTATGGGATAGCAGATCAATCTTGACTATTTTGACTATGTTGTAGAGTTCTTTGTATTGCAGGCTGTAATCATGGTCATCCAGGGCAAAAGAAAATCCTTCCGATTCAAGAGTGCGGCAGCGGTCAATCAGCTCGGGGGTGACGGCTACGGTTTCAAGCAGTTCAAATATTATGCGGTCCTTGGGCAGGATTTCCAGCACATCGCTCATGAGCAGATCGGACTCAATATTGATCAGGCCTCGATGCTCACCAAGCATTCTTTCAAATCCGAACTCGGAAAGTGTATTGATAATTACCTTGGCGGTTGCAAAGTTGCCGTCCACCACAACAGCGCTATCGCGGGATAATTCGGAGCGAAACAGCAGTTCGTAGGCAACTGTCTGGAGATTTCTGTTGAGGATCGGCTGTCTGCCCACAAGGCAGTTGGAGTTTGGCATTGTTTCACCCGGAGACGAAAGCTGAATATGGATAAAAGCTCTGCAATAGAGATAAATTATGTCGAACAGGTTTTTAGATTAAATTAAAAGGCCGATTGATACAACATTTATTAAGACCGGCTTGAGGACAGCAATATGGAGGAATGAAAAGGGGCCTGTCAGCTATATTTAAAAGCCGCAAGCCCCGTTGGATTAATTGCAGAAAAGTCATTCAGAAGCAAGAGGTTAAGCCGCTTCAGCAACTCCTACGTTATCTTCATCATCTGCTTCCATGATACCGAATTCCATCAGAAGCTCTTCCAGTTCTTCCATTTCCAGCGGTGTCGGAATGACTAGCAATTTGTTGTCGTTGATCTTCTGGGCCAGCGTACGATATTCCTGGGCCTGTGGATGTTCAGGTGAATATTCAATAACGGTCATGCGGCGCATTTCGGCCCGTTGAACCTGGTTGTCGCGAGGCACGAAATGGATCATCTGTGTGCCGAGTTTTTTAGCCAGCGCCGAGACCAGTTCAAACTCCTTGTCGGTTTTCCTGGCATTACAGATCAGTCCGGCCAACCTGACTTTACCGGATGTGGCATATTTGAGAATACCTTTGGAGATGTTGTTGGCGGCATACATGGCCATCATCTCGCCGGAACAGACAATGTAAATTTCTTCAGCTTTTCCTTCGCGGATCGGCATGGCAAAACCACCGCAAACAACGTCTCCCAGAACATCATAAAAGACAAAATCCAGATCAGGTGTATATGCACCGTTTTCCTCAAGGAAGTTGATGGCTGTAATTACACCGCGACCGGCGCAGCCAACACCCGGCTCAGGTCCGCCGGATTCTACACATTTGACATTGCCGTAACCAACCTTCATTACGCTATCCAGCACCAGGTCTTCAACTGTTCCCAGCTCACGGACAAGATCCATAACCGTGTTCTGTGCCTTGGCATGCAGGATCAGGCGGGTTGAATCGGCCTTGGGGTCACATCCGACAATCATGATTTTTTTGCCCATTGCGGCGAGGCCGGCAACCAGATTTTGGGTTGTAGTTGATTTGCCGATGCCGCCTTTTCCGTAAATCGCGATTTGTCTCATTTTAGTCTCCATCGTCCTTTGTTGAGGACGTCTGTTTGTTTCGGGAAGGCGAGTCAAGTCGCCTCATGGAGTCTTCATTGATTCGCATGATTCCCGGCCTGTTGAGCCGTATGCTCCAATCGTAAAAAATGAAACGCCCCGCATCTCAGAGCTGAGAGCGGGGCGAAAATGCCAGGTTGACAGAGTGTGATTGTTGTCGAGGCAGACATTATGTCAGCTGCCATGCCAATGTATCTACACGATCTGTGCCAATGATGGAAAAAAGCTTGCAATGGCCTGATAAAAGGGCATTTGGCAATTTTTTGAGGTTTAGAAAAATTTGCCGGATTCCGTGAATATGATCAGATTCTATACAGGGTGACCCGTATTGAGGCAGGATAAGCTGCAAGTTTTGTAGGTAGTTTTTGCTGTAGCAGGAAACTTAACAGTTCAACTGAAAAGCAGTTTTTCAAAAGCCTGGGCGGCCAGTGACAGATAGCGGTCTTTGTGTTGTACCAGATAAAGATTCCGGCTCGGGCCGCCGCCAACCAGCGGTACCTCTACCACATCTCCGTCTTGCAGTTCGCGATCAAGCACATGTCCGGCAAGCATTGAGACGCCAAGATTGGCTGCCACAGCCTTTTTGACACATTCTGTGGTTCCCAGTTCGATAAACTTGCCGAGTTGTGTGTCATGTTGAGTTAACATCTCCTCCACTATCGGCCAGGTTCCGGCGCCAAGTTTGGCCATCAGCAATGTCTGTCCACCCAGTTCATTGATATTGACAGCGGTTTTTCTTTTTGCCCAGGAATGCATGGGAGAAACAACCAGGGCAAGCTGCTCGGTCATGAACAGCTTTACCGTAAGCCTGGCGTCAGTTATGTGGCGGCCCACCAGTGCCAGCTCCAATGAGTTGTCCAGCACTCTGTCAACAATTTGCCTGTTAAAAGCGGTTTCAACTCTGATTTCAATGTTGGGATACTGCTGCCTGTACTGCAGCAGTTTTTCCGGCAGCAGGTAGGTGCCGATAGTTACGCTGGCGCCGATGTTCAGCTTGCCGGCTGCAAGGCCGTTGATGTCATCGATCTGGGTCTTTGCCGCCTCCAGAGTATTGAAGATGGAACGTGTCGCCTGGAATAGCGCTTCTCCGGCTTGAGTCAGTACAACCTTTTTGCCAAGTCGGTCAAACAGTCGGGCTCCGTAATGCTCCTCCAGTTCCTTCAGATGCTTGCTGATACCGGGTTGGGTCAGGTGCAACTCTTCCGCAGCGCGGGTAAAATTAAGCAGTCTGGCCGCAGAATGAAAGACACGCAGTTGGTTCAGATTCATATTAATCACCATAACTGAAAGTTATTATAATTATAAAATATATTCATTTCACTCATATCATAATTTGCTCTACTATGACAAATAGTTGATTACAAGGAGGCGCAAATGAAACTGTACTTTCTTTTTCTGCTCATGGCTGCGACTACCGTGGTCTGTCCCGGCCCAGGCGTAGTGATGACGCTTACAAATTCGCTGCGTTATGGTATGCGCGGCACACTGGGTGGTATTCTCGGTATTGCCCTCGGCAATCTTGTCGTGGCAGCTGTTTCGGCAACCAGCCTGGGGGCCCTGCTTGCCACATCACCGCAAGCCTTTATTGTAATCAAATACATTGGTGCCGCTTATCTGCTCTATCTGGGGGTCAAGCTGTTGATGGCGCCGTCGTTCAAGCTGGAGGTGATGGTAGCGCACAAAGCAGGTTTCATTAAACGGCTTTTTGAGGGTTTTTCACTGTCTGTTACTAATCCGAGCTCAATCTTCTTTTTTCTTTCCGTCTTTCCCCAGTTCATTGACCCGGAAATAAGTTATTTGGCACAGTTTACCAGCATGGTGCTGACTTTCAGTGCATTGATTGTGATCATCCATTGGGGATATGCCATGTCTGCCCGACTGGCAAAAAGCTGGTTTTTATCCGGGAATGGAGGGCTGACACTAAACAGGATGGCCGGATTCACCTTTATCCTGTTTGGTGCCGTGCTGGCTATGGCAAAGATATAATCAAAAGTTTTCGCTGTAACTGCTAAAAAGGGGCGGCTGCTTGGTAAAGCGGCCGCCCCTTTTTAATTTAATTATTTACTTCAGTATGTCTGCTTCAGGATTTTATCCTATCCCGATCCGCATGTTTGTCATTCTTCAGCAGATTTAAAAGTGCCTGTTCCAGCTTTTTATCCACATGCAGGAACTTGATGCCAATCCCTGGAACGCGTCTCTCTCCCCAATGCTGAATCCAGCAGACAGCCACCGCAACTTCAAAGTTCAGCTCGTGAAAAAAGAGTTCAAATTCATCACCGATGCTGAATCTTTCAGGATTGGTGTGGATAATAAAGGCACCGCCCCAGGAAACATTCAGGGTAAAGTGTCTTTCCTCGGTTCCATCCAGTTTTCTGACGGTTGAAAGGTGTGTCTCTCGACGACGGTTTGATCTCAATTTTCTTGCTTTAAATGCCTTGCAGGTGTTGTGAATAAAATCATTGATGCTGCTGTCCTGTTTGGCTTCTCCAGGCATGGTCATGGGCACCAGAACCGATCCGGCATTCCTGACTTTGAGTGTGGGATAGAAGTTGGTCAGTGTGTAGGCAATGGCTTTCTCATCTCCCTTTGCTCTGATGATTGAAGGCAGGTCAACAAGAATCCCATGGTAACTGTTTTGAAGGGCAAGGTCTTCCGCTTCGGAAAACAACGAACATGATACGGTGGGAATATTAAGGTTTTGAAGGCTCTCAGTTATAATTGCCCGCGTATTATCGCAGTATGATACCACCAGGACCGGGTGTTTCAGTGAAGGCATTATGTGTCCCTTCCACGTTGAAGATAAACAGATTCTAGTCCGAAAGATGATTTTTATGTGATTACCAGCAAAAATGTAACATTAAAGGTGAAAGGTTGTCACGAATTAAAATTAATAAATATAAGGTGCTGATCTTGTCTTGACGGTTTTAAGCAATCACTTGTAACCTGGCCGACTTCCTGCTGGAAACGTACTGTTTTTTTTGAATAAACTCCTGTGAAATAGTCCATGTGAATACCTGTTATAATTAAAAGATAAAGACTTGAAATAAAAAATATGGTATGTATGAGCAATTAGTGTGGATTATTAGTGGGTTAGGCGTTCCTGGTTCAGTCGTCTTTTACTATGGAGATCAATCAATGCAAATTAAATTCATAAAACATCTGGTGACCCTCTTTTCAGTCCTTGCCTGCCTGGTTGTATTTGCCGTTGTCTCGGATGCCGCTCCATTTAACAGGCTGGTGAAGCCTCCTCTTGATGAGCACCAGTTTGGTATTTATGTAGGTAAGGACCGGGTCGGATTTTATAACCAAAAATTCACTGAAACTCCAGAAGGATACAGGATTGAGGCAACCGGCGGTGTAAATCTGAAGGTGATGGGATTTGTAAAGGATTCGACCTCTAAAGAAACCTATCTGGTGGATAAAAATCTGGCCCTGCGCTCATTTGACATTGCTCAAACGCTTAACGGAATTAATACCAAGATTACCGGAACAAAGTATGACACCAGTCTGCGTATTAAAATCGATAAGTCTGGCAAGATCGTCGAGAAGCAAATGAAGTTCAGCGATAATATCATTCCCGGCCCGGCACTGAATATTTTCCCGCTAATGCAGGCAAATTTTATTGATAAAACCTTTAAGGTACATACCTTTGATATTGAAGAGATCAGGATTCATCCAATAAAAATTACTGTATTTAAGGAAGAAACGGCACCGGATGGGCAACCGGGTCTGAAGATGCGTAACACCCTTTATCCGTTTGTGCATAATGATATCTGGGTTGACGCTAACGGAAATACCATGTGGGAATCTGTCCGTGACGGCCTGGTAATTACCAAATATGAAATCTCCAGGTTGCGGGATATTTTTAAGTAACTATGGTAAAGACTCAAGTTCTGCAGAACATAATCGAATGTCTTGAGGCCGATTTGTCCGTATTTGCATCTGCCGCCCGTGCTGCCCATGAAGCGGCAACAAATGAGGAGTGCCAGCCGGACAACAAGTATGACACCACCGCGCTGGAGGCTTCCTATATTGCCCAGGGGCAGGCCAATCGAGCCCAGGAAATCAGGATTGCACTGGAAAGTTACCGCACCATAAAGATGCAGTCTTTCGATGACGAAACCCCTATTCGGCTAACCGCCCTGGTGACACTGGATGATGAAGACGGAAGTCAAAGAAAGTTTTTTCTCGGACCCCATGCCGGTGGATTGAAAGTCTCTGCAGGGGCGTCTGAGATTGTAGTAATTACACCCCAATCACTGCTTGGCAGAAACCTGTTGGGAAAACTGACCGGAGATGAAGTCAGGTCCGGAGACAATCCGGTCAGGATTTATATGATTGATGAAGTAAGCTGAATCGTGTTTATACCTTGTTGATCAAAGCCGGGGCATGCTGAACAGTCCGGGCATAATCAACTGCCGGTTTGCCAAAGGCCATGACGTAACCAATGACGTGGTCTTCGGGAATCTTCAATGTGTTCCTGAATTCAGGGAGAAGATTGATGAAAATATAATAGGCGAATCCGTCCCAGACTGTTCCCACGCCCATGCTCTGGGCAAAAAGCTCGAAATAGCTCAGGGCGATCAGGCAATCCTGAGTAGGCGTTGCGCAACTGGCTGGTGCAGAGGTTATAAGCAGATGCGGCGCATTTCTGAAAATAATATCTATTTCTTTTTCTTCCCACATTCGGACAAAATCACCAAAAAAAGCCATATTTTCCGGAAGTTTGCCGCTGTTTACAACGTGGGCAAGCTCTTTCATGATTTCACCCCTCAGTTGTGACATTTTTTCCCGATCATCAACCACCGTAAACAGCACCTGGCGGCAGTTCTTGCCTGTCGGGGCGTGCCATGCTACTTCAAGCAGCCTGCTGATGACTTCCGGTGCCAGGTTTTCCTGTTTGTAGCTGCGGACAGACCTGCGTCCTTTAATGAGGGTTTCCAGCTGATCAGGGCCGGGATAGTTGCCAGCCAGCGGCCTGCTGTCAGTAGCCTTCAAACCAAAAATGGATATGGCTCCGGTTGGACAGACCGTCAGGCAGTGTTGGCATTTATAGCAGTTTTCTTCCTTATCGACCGGGATGATTGGGTAACCGTCAGAAATTTCAATGATGCGGGCGATGCAAGTTCCGGCGCAGACCTGGCATTTGGTGCAGAGACTTTTGTCGATAGTGAAATTAAGCATGATTTACTCCGGATAATAGAATTACAAACATCAAAGGATCTTATTGTAACATTCTCTTGGCAGGCCGTGAACACCTTTGACGGCTGATTCAAATTCCAGATCAGAGCCCCAAATTCGTTGCCTCGATACTTTCCATAAAGCAGAATCAGTCAGGCAGGTCCTGCTTGCGTTTGTCTGGCATTATGATTTTAACTTCGACTCCGACATCGGTGTTGGTTAATTTGATCGTGCCACCCATATGCTTTTCGATAATCATTTTTGACATGTACAGGCCCATGCCGACGCCCTGTGACATAAATTTGGTTGTGAAATAAGGGTCGAAAATTTTATCCATAATTTCAAGAGAAATCCCTCCACCGTTATCCCTGACAAAAATTACGGCTGAATCATCGACTTTTGTGCAGCAGATCTCTATGAAAGGGTCCTGCTGTTTGCGATGATTAAATGAATCCTTGGCGTTCAGGATTATATTCATGATTACCTGTGAGAACTCCTTTTTGTAGCCAAACAGGAGCAGATCTGCCTCGCAGGTATTTCGAATGGTAATGCCTTGAAACGTCATATCATCACGGATCAGGGAAAAGATTTCTTCGATAGCCTTACAAGGTTTGAATGATTGTTGCTTGTTGTCTGGCTGATAAAAGTCCTGAAAGTTATCAATGGTGCAGGACATGTAAGACAGATATTTCATGCATTCAGCAACATAGTCATTACAAGTATCAACCGTCAGGGAGTGGTCTTCAAATTCCAGCTGCATATTCTGGATGATCAGGCCCACATTGTTCAGCGGTTGGCGCCACTGATGGGAAATGTTGCTCAACATTTCGCCGATGGCCACCATTCGTGCCTGTTGGGCCATGATGCGGTCCTGGGCGATGTTTTTTTCAACTTCTTGAGACACCCTCCGTTCCAGCTCCAGATTCAACCGTTGCAGCCTGTCTTCAGCTTCTTTCTGGTGAAGCAGCGCCTCTTCCAGCTCGTGCACTTTTTCTTCCAGCTTTGTTGCAACAATCTGACTGTATTCGCTTAGGTACTGTGCTTCTTCCCTCTCTGGCTGCTGCTCTTTGCAGGGTGTGCAGCCAATGGTTGAGGCATTCATGACGGTACAGATTTTTTGCCAGAGTTCTTCCGGTTCGGTTGGTTTGTCGATGAATGCTTCGGCACCCAGAGAAAGGGCCAGTTTTTCTTCCTGATCTCCATCATAGATGGCTGAATAAAAAATAAACGGGATAGATTTTAATTTTGGGTCTGCTTTAAGGGCTCTGAGGAACTGGAAACCGTCCATGCGCGGCATCAGAGCATCGGAAATAATTATGTCCGGCATGGAAAGCGCAGCAAGCTCCAGTCCCTCTTGACCGTCTTTAGCCTCAGTCACGGTGCATTTGTGGTACTCAAATGTAGAGCGCATCATTCTGCGCATGTTGGCATTGTCTTCAACGATTAAAACATTCATGAATGATCCTTGCATGTTTTATGTTTATTACAATAGTTGGATCTAAGGTGATAGTTGATTTAGCTAACCTAAAAGCATATGAGTAATTTTATCGCTAATGGATCAGATTGCAATTACTTGTTAATTATTGGGAAATTACAATTTTTAGTGTCAGGCAAAATTAATGGTAGATTTATTAAAACGCGATATAATTTAGACAATATTCAAAATATGAAAATTTCTGGGTGACAGCAAATGAATAAACCATGCATCTTGATTATTGATGATGAACCGGGGATGAGGAAAACTCTCTCGGATGTCTTGAAGATCAAGGGATATCATGTTTTTGTTGCAAAAGACGGCGCTGAAGGACTTGCTCTGCTGAAAGAAAATCCGGTCAATCTTGCTGTTATTGATCTGGGCCTTCCTGATATACCCGGCCTTGCCCTGCTGCAACAGATTAAGGCTGAATATTGCTTGATAGAGGTTATTATACTGACCGGTAATGCAACGATTGATTCTGCCATAGAGGCAACCAACTTGGGAGCCTTTTCCTATCTTACAAAACCGTATGTTATTGATCAATTGTTGCTGTTGATAAAGCGCGCAACTGAAAAACAATACTCTGCAGTTGAATTGCGGGCCAGCCAGTTACAGATGTTTCAGAGTGAGAAAATGGCCTCTATCGGTCAGCTTGCAGCTGGTGTTGCCCATGAAATAAATAATCCAATGGGTTTTATTCTGAGCAACCTTTCAACACTTTCCAAATATACTGAACGGTTGATTGATTTTATGCAGACTCAGTCCGAACTGCTGGCATCTTCTGCCGCGCCGAATCAACTGGCTGATCTGGAAGAGAAACGGAAACTGTTAAAGCTTGAACGAATTGTTAAAGATGTTCCTCAGCTTATTAGTGAGTCTCTGGAAGGGGCGGAACGGGTAAAGGTAATTGTCCAGAACTTGAAGACCTTTTCCAGGAAAGATGAGGAGCAGTGGAAAACCGCCGATTTGAATGAGTGTCTGGAAAGTACATTGAATGTGGTCTGGAATGAACTGAAATATAAAGCAGAGATTCATAGGGAGTATGGTGATTTACCCGGTTTACGTTGCAATCCTGGGCAACTTAATCAGGTTTTTATGAATCTGATGATCAATGCGGTTCATGCCATAGAAACCAGCGGTATTATAAAAGTCAAATCCTGGTTTGATCAGGGCAGTATTTATCTGGCAATATCCGATAATGGGTGTGGTATGCCGGACGAGGTGAGAGGAAAAATATTTGAGCCGTTTTTTACTACAAAAGAAGTGGGAAAGGGTACCGGGCTGGGTCTTAGTATATCTTATGATATAGTTAGAAAACATAACGGCACCATCGAGGTGGAAAGTGAGCCTGGTATTGGTACAACTTTTACAGTGATATTGCCCTGCAATGATGGAGAAAAAAGATGTTTATAAACAACTCCTATAAAAACAGGCTGATGTTGAGAATCATGCCGATCCTTTTCCTGGGGCTGTTGTCGCTCAGCGGGGGCGCGTACTGGTTTATAAACAGTCTGATAGAGGAGGAGTTGACAGCCAGTATGCTGGCAACAACCGGCAAAACAGCGGAGAGTATCAATACTTGGTTCAAGACACTGATGCTGGAGCCGGAGACGATTGCTTCAACGCCTGACGCCAGGTCGATTAATAAACGTTTTGACCTGATAGACAAACTGAACATCGAAAGACATAAAATTTTGCATGAAAAATATGCTGATATCTTTCAGGATATCTACGCTGCCAATAGCAAAGGCGAATACCATACCATCCAGCAAAATGGAAATGAACACACTGTTTTTATCGGTGATATCAGTAATCGTCCATATTTCCGTTCCATCATGTCCGGCGGGGCAACACAAATAACTTCACCACTGGTGTCCAGAACTACGGGTAAGCCGACTATCTTCATTGTCGCACCGATCAGGGATGAATTGAACCGGCCGCAAGGGTTGATTGGTACGGGGGTGTCGCTGGAATATGTTGATCAGCTTGCTAATGGACTGAAAGCCGGTGATAGTGGTTACGGCATCGTGATCTCAAAAAACGGATTGATTGTGCATCATCCGGATAAAGATGTTGCCATGCTGAAGAAGGCGACGGAACTTGGAGATGCGAGTACCCGGGAACTGGGGAGGCTGATGACCTCCGGTAATTCGGGGGTGTTCCGCTATATTTACAAGGGACAAAAAAAGGTTGCCTTTTATCAGCCTATTCCGGTTAACGGCTGGTCAGTGGCAACGGTTATGCCGGAAGCAGAGCTGTTTGCACCGGCATCTCGCATGTTGATTACGTTGGCAGGTATTACGGTCGTTGTACTGTTACTGGCTGGAGTTGCAATTTATATCACTGCCAGAAGCCTGACCAGGCCTTTACGTAATCTGGCTGAACAGGTTAGTGAGATTGCCACTGGAAATTTGAATGTAACGGCCCTGGAAGTTTCCTCTCAGGATGAAGTTGGTCAGTTGGCAGCACAGTTCAATATTATGTCTCAAAACTTAAGTAACATGGTGCAGGAACTGGAAATAAAAAACAGATCGTTGAAACAGGAAATAATGGAGCGGCAGCAGGCGCAGGAGTCGCTGGTCGCTTCCGAAGAAAAATTCTCCAAGGCGTTCAGTCATATTTCCGATTTTCTGGGAATAATCAGGCTTAGAGATCGGGTATATATTGACGTCAATGATGCCTGCTTCGATATTTTGGGGTACAAGAAGGAAGAGATTGTCGGGCATACATCAGATGAGTTTGATTTGTGGCACGATAAGGATGTGCGCGAAAAAGCCTATCAACAAGTCAAGGAAAAGGGGGCTTTTCATAACTTTGAAACATATATGCACACTAAAACCGGAGAAATCCGTTTCGGACTGATTTCGGCAGAAGTTGCCGAGATTGGGGGTGAGGCGTGTGTGGTTTACGCCTGGCGTGATATTACTGAACGTAAGCAGGCAGAGGATGCTCTGAAAATTATTCAGGAAGAGCTGGTTCGTAAGGAAAAGCTGGCCATTCTAGGTCAGCTTTCGGGCAGCGTCAGCCATGAATTGCGTAACCCCTTGGGGGTAATGAGCAATGCAATTTATTTGCTGAAAATAACCCAGGCAAAAGCAGATGAAGTTACCAGGGAATATCTGGACATAATCGCAAATGAAATCGACAATTCGACGCGGATAATTACGGATCTGTTGGATTTTGCCCGCACCAAGACTCCAAATGTCGCAACGATTAGAGCCCTTCAGCTGATAGACATTAGTTTGAAAAAGTGTATCATACCAGAAAATATAAATATTAGGATAGATGTTGCAGAGGGGTTGCCGCTACTGAAAGTTGACCATCAGCAAGTGGAACAGGTGCTGCAAAATCTGATTACCAATGGAATACAGGCCATGCCGGAAGGTGGCAACCTTAGCGTCGGTGCTTGTCGTGACGAAGATTTTATACGTATTGCCATCAAGGACAGCGGTTCAGGGATAGCACCTGAGAACATGAAAAAGCTGTTTCAGCCATTGTTTACCACTAAGCCAAAGGGGATAGGGCTGGGGCTGGTAGTATGCAGGAATCTGGTTGAAGCCAATGGTGGCAGAATAGAGGTAACAAGCGAAACGGACAAAGGGACAACATTTACGCTGATATTGCCGACGGAGTAGCGAATGGCCTGTGGGAAAAAGTCTCTTGTTTTAGAAGGTTTTGGTAGGGTTGAAACAGGGTTTAAAAGGCTGCCACTAATTATTGTGTCAGCCTTTGTGCTGTTGTTCTTCCAGTTTTCTACTGAGGCGCAATGCCGAGAGACGCAAAATGTGCTGGTACTGCATTCATACCATAAAGGATTAACCTGGACAGACAGTGAGGATAGCGGCATCCGGTCGGTATTCCAGTCGCGTACGGCAGACATAGAGTTGCATACTGAATACCTCGATTCGAAAGTTTCCGCAGACCAAGAGCATTTCCAGAAAATCTTTGAACTCCTCAAACACAGATACTCAAATGTTCGTTTTAAGGCGATTATTGCAACTGACGACGATGCTTATAATTTTTATCTGCAATATCATGAAAAGCTGTTTCCTGAAGTTCCTGTTATCTTCTGTGGCGTAAATTATTTCCAGGAGTTGCAGAGGAAAGGGCAGGAAAATTTTATTACGGGTGTCATAGAATCATTTGATATCTCCAAAACCATTAAAACTGTTCTCAGGCTGCATCCAGACACCTTACGAATAGTCATCATTAACGATAAATCCACCACCGGTCTTGCAAATAAAAAGATTCTTAGTCATGTCCTTCAGGAGTTCGAGAGTAAAATCAAGTTCGACTTGTTTGAAGATCTATCAATGGCTGAGCTTAAGGAAAATGTCGCATTGCTGGATAGAGGGGATATTATTCTGTTGATGACCTTTAACAAGGACCGTTTGGGGAGAATCTACAGCTACGATCAAAGCATCGCACAGATCGCAGCTTCTGCCAAAGTTCCGATTTATGGTGTCTGGGACTTCTATCTTGGAAAAGGGATCGTGGGCGGAATGTTGACCAGCGGTTTTGACCAGGGCAAAACCGCTGCAGAAATGACTATTCGTTATCTGGATGGCTCAAGAATCAGTAATCTCCCGGTTGTCAGGGTAAGTCCCAATAAATATAAGTTTGACCATAAGGAGCTGCAGTGGTTCGGTATTGATGAATCAAGTCTGCCTGAATGGAGCGTGGTGATCAACCGCCCGTTTTCATTTTATGAAAAAAATAAGGGGTTAGTCTGGAGCATCGTTTCAGGTTTCACGGCTTTGAGTATCATTATTATTCTGCTGCTTGCCATAATCAGGCAGCGACTGCGTACCGAAGAGGTTTTGCGTGATAGTGAAGCCAGGTTCAGGTCTTTGGTAGAGCAGTCACCCATAGGAATTGTGATTGTCAGGGATATGCGAATTATCTATGCCAACACAAAATATGCCTTAATGTATGGTTATGGAAATGCCGACGAAGTGATTTCGCATAATCTGCAGGAAATGATGGCGCAAGGATCCTGGGATAGCTTCTTTGAAGTTACTGCCGGTCATATTATGGGGCAGTCTGCAGAGGTTGTCTTTGAAGGACAGTGTTTTCGTAAAGATGGAACAGATTTTATCGCAATGGTTACAGCCAGTCGCATAATACTGACAGATGGTCCGGCCTCCATAGGTTTTGTGCAGGACATCACCAACCGTAAAAAGGATGAGTTGGAGATTAGCAGGTTGAATGAAGAACTGGTTCGCAAAGAAAAATTGGCCATGCTTGGGCAGTTGTCAGGTAGCGTCAGTCATGAGTTACGCAATCCTCTTGGGGTAATCAACAACGCGATTTACCTGCTTAGGGTTACACTTAAAGATGCCGATGAAACAACGCGGGAATATCTGGATATTATCAAACAGGAGATCGACAACTCACTGAAAATTGTTACAGATCTGCTGGATTTTGCCCGGAAAAAACCTGCCCAGCCTCAATCGATAAGGATTTCTGAGTTGATCGCCTCTTGTCTGAAAAAATGTGCAGTACCGCAGAATGTTGATGTTGAAACTGATATTTCTGCGAATTTGCCAATGCTCAGGATAGATCCCCAGCAGATAGAGCAGGTATTCCAAAACCTGTTTACCAATGGAATCCAGGCCATGCCTGAGGGTGGGGTGTTGTGTGTTACAGTGCGGAAAGCTCTTGGTCCGGGCACTGATTTTGTCGAAATTAATGTCATGGATAGTGGCGAAGGGATCGCCGCAGAGCATTTGCATAAAATTTTTCAGCCACTTTTTACGACCAAATCCCGTGGTATCGGGCTGGGGCTGGTGGTCTGCAAAAACCTTGTTGAAGCGAATAAAGGTTCAATAAAGGTGGAAAGTGAACCGGGCCAGGGGACAATCTTTACTGTTTTGTTGCCGGTTGAGCCGGAGCCACATGACATTGAGGAAAACTTTTAAGCGTAGGTCAAATTTCATGATATGTAATGGTATTCATGTTTTAGGAGATGAGAATGAAGCAGACAACAATTGATGGGATTACACTCTCTCTGGCCGGTCCGGTAGAGTTGTCTTTGAAATGGGTCGGCCAGGACGAGCTGTTAAAACAGCTTTTGGCCGCCTGGATGGTTATTGATGAGCAGGACATACCATTTAATCCGCGCCTGATCGGCAAACCGGGAGTGGGTAAAACCACACTAGCCTATGCCGCTGCCCAGATGCTGGGGCGACCGGTTTTTCTCTTTCAGGCAACCATGGATACCCGTCCCGAGGATTTGATCATTACGCCGGTGATCGGGCCGGATGGAAAGATTCAGTATGCTGCGTCCTCACTGGTCTCTGCCATGATTTCAGGTGGTGTGCTGATTATTGACGAAGGCAACCGTATGAGCGAGAAGTCATGGGCTTCTCTGGCTCCTCTGCTGGATGATCGTCGTTATGTGGAATCGATCATTACCGGTCTGCGCATACCGGCTCATCGTGATTTCCGGATTGTAATCACCATGAACGAGGATGCTTCGACCTTCGAACTGCCGGAATACATCCACTCCCGTCTGCAGCCGCAGATTTATATCGACTTTCCGGAAGCTGACGAGGAAATGGTGATCCTGCAGGAAAATCTGCCCTTTGGTGATTGTGCCGTGTTGGCTTATGTGGTTGATTTTCTTCAGCGCGCCCATGCCGCCGATGAGTTGTACTCGGTGCGTGACGGTATCAACATTTCTCGCTATGCCATGAAGATGGGTGTGGCAGAAAGTGTCGCGCCAATTGATCGGTTGAGGCTGGCAGTTGAGAGGATTCTGGGTGATGAAGCGCTGAGGTATTTTTAAAGACAGGGACTCGGGACCAGGGACTGGTAAAATAGTGAATTAATAATCATGGCACATCGACTATATACAGAAAAATTCGGCAATATCTGCGGTCTGCCCATATTGCATTATCGGCTGGAGTTTGGACATCTGGTGCGCATGGCATTCAGGCATCATCAGCCCGACGCGATTGCCATCGAGTTGCCGGCAACGCTGGAAATCCCTTTTCGTCGGGCCCTGGAGCGTTTGCCGCAGGTATCGGTCATCAGCTATCAAGTGTCTGTCGGCAAGGATTCCCTGCGGGACGTATATCTGCTGGTGGAACCGTCTGATCCACTGGTGGAGGCCGGACGCCTGGCACTGGAGCATGACATCCCGCTGCATTTTGTGGATGTGGATATGGACAATTATCCGATCAACCACGAACGCCTGCCGGATTCATACAGCATTTGCCGGATCGGACTCGGAGCTTATTACAGGGAATACCTGAATGTCTTTGGCGGGGATGCGGCAGCGGCGGAAGATCAGCGGCGCGAACAGGGAATGGCCTGGCGCCTTCAGCAGTTGTCAGCCCAACACAGGCAGGTACTTTTTGTCTGCGGCATGTCCCATCTTGAGCGGGTCAAACAGCAATTCGCCTTACCTCAAGCCTCGCCTTTAGAGCGTATCAAACGCAAGGGTGTCAATGTCTGGAACCTGCATCCGGATTCATGCCGGGAAATCATGGCAGAATTTCCTTTTCTCTCCTCAGTTTATGAATACCGTCGCACAGCATTGCCGGATGAGCCGGTTGAAGGGAGTTCCGGACTGCGTAAACGCTTTAATGCGCTGGAGCTCATCAAGGGTGGTAAGCAGGAGTTGCCAGAGGAACAGTTGTTGGATAATGCGGTTAGAAGGAGTGCCCGTCATCTGGGGCGAGAAGGGGCTTTCCCGGACCGGCAGCGCATGATCTATCGTCTCTTCAGTGAGGCATCGCGGCATTATCGACAGGAAACCGGAGAGCCGGTTCATATCTGGCAGAAGCGGGCTTTTTTCAAATTCTGTCGCAACTATGCCATGGCAGGGAACATGCTGCAGCCGGACCTTTTTCAGCTGCTGGCAACTGCGCGAGGCTGCATAGATGATAACTTCGCCTATGCCTTTTATCGCCTGGCAACACATTTTCATTGGCAATCGGAGAACAGTGATTTGCCGACTATCAGTATCTCGCCGGAAGAGATCTGGGGCGGCAGTAACAAGATCCGTTTTCGTCCCCGCCAGAAGCGCCATAAGGGTCTTTCCAGAATGGGGTTCCTCAAGCGTAAGCGCGAGAGGCGTCCTGGAGAATGGCTGGAAGGGTTTGATGATCCTTCGATCTGTTCCTACCCGCCGGAGGATCTGGCTATTGAGGCCTATGGTGACTTCCTTAAACGCAAGGGGAGCCTGCAGCTTTCCGAGGAACAGAGCCGTACGGAAAAGTTTTCCGCTTCCATGCTGGACGGCATTGACATGCGTGAGACGCTGCGAAATATACACACCGGTTCTGTTTACGTTAAGGAACAACAGCGCGTTAAAAGCGGTGTTGGTTCACTGGTGGTGATTTTTGATGAGGATCGCGGAAACAAACTGTACCCCTACTGCATGACCTGGCTGGGGGAGCATGAACAGGAGTCGGATATGGCCTTTTATGCCACAGACCCGGCTGAAAATATTGTCGGACCGGGCATCTGCCGCAGTGAATATGGCGGAATGATGCTTTCCTATCCACCGAGAAGGATGATGGATGTGTGGGATGATCCGGATTATCGTGGTGCGGCAAACAAGGCAGAAGTGTTGTTGATGGCGGCAATGGATTATTCGCTGGAAAAGTATGTGGTCTACGTTGCGGCTCGTCCGCCGCGCAGTATCTTTAAACAGATGGCAGCCAGAATCGGCTGCAAAATTGTTTATATTCCGTTAGGATCGCTGTCACCGATCAAGCTCAAACAGTTGAGGGTGCTGCATATATTGTCGGGTAAGGATAAGCGGGATATTGCGCGGGAGTATATCTGGTGAAAATTAGGGATTAGCTTGTAGCGTATAGCGTATAGCGTTTAGCGCTTAGTAAAAACTAGACGCTATTCGCTATTCGCTAACCGCTAACCGCTATTTTCTACCTCGTCATCATCAGCTCAAAATCTTCCAGCAGTGACTGCAGGTCTTCTTCATGTTCCACTTCCTGGCTGAGGATGGTCAGGACCATGTTATAGGTGACCGGATCGGCTTCCCTGGTGATATCCAGCAGTTTTTTGTAGGTGCTGATAGCGCACTGCTCACCTTTGATGTTCTGCTCCAGAATGATTTTTACAAAAGGATCATCCGGTGCGTCATAGCCGCAGTTGGTATATTTGTACCATTCTTCCGGTTTGGTGACTGGCGTACCACCCAGTTGGATAATGCGCATGGCTACCATGTCGGCATGCATCAACTCTTCAGTGGCATGTATCAGCAGTTCAGCACCGACAGCGTCCTTCATCGGTCCTTTGACCAGCTTTGCTCCCAGCCAGTATTGATAATAGGCCAGCCATTCATCGCTATATGCCCTGCGCAGCAGGTCGATCAGTACATCAACATCCATTCCTATAATTTCGCGTCCTTTTGAACCCATGTTATTCCTCCTTTTAATGTTGAAAAAAGTTCTTGACTCATTCTTGTTCCTTCTCCCTGAGGACCTCCAGATGGCCTAAAGGAGAAGGTGGCCGAAGGCCGGATGAGGGGGTATCAGTGCCATATATTGCAGCATTTCCCCCTCACACGAACCCTCTCCCTCAGGAAGAGGGAACTGTTTTCAGCTTTTACGGTGAAATAGATTACTCAGAAAACAGTTCGATTTTAAGGTTTACTTAAAACGTGATTTAGCAGAGTCGATAGCCTCGCTGATTGCGCCCCAGGCCAGTTCGGCACCAGCTTTAAGGTCTTCCCAGGCCACTTCCCCGGTCAGTTGCAGCTCTTCAATCTTCTGCTTTGCTTCTGCCTGTTTAACCTTCAAAGCCTCAATCTGCTCAGTGTACTCGTGCTTGACATCAGCTTTGACTTCTTCTGCTTTGGCAGAAAGGACGTCAATTTCCTTATTCCATTCTTCCAGTTTTGTCTGCATTATTTTTACGTATTCATCTCTGCTATTCATGTGTCTTCTCCTTTTTTGAGTATTCTTTGTTCAACTTTACCACAGCTTGCAGCAGTTGGAAGTGAACCATAATTTTAGCCGGGTTCGTTCTCTAAAGATTTCCGGTGATATTCAGATTGAATCGCCACTGTTACCTGCTTAAGATCATTAAACAATCTGATGCTGGAGGGCAGCAGCCGTATCGATTTTACTCCGTTTCCCCCGGCCCATAACAAAATGTGGTCCGGCAGCATTTTGCGCAGACGAACCAGCAGAGAGGCGGTGCTGCGAGGTGACATATACTCGCTGCACGATATTCCTACAATAAGGGAGTTGCTGTCAACTGCTCCCCGCACAATTTCTTCCAGGGGAGTCTGCACTCCGATGGAGAGAACGTTTGTTCCTTCCAGCCTCAGTATGCAGGCAACCATTAAAAGGCCGATGCTATGAGGTTCGCCCGGTAGTGTTGTCAGGAAAACCCTGGGGGATTCTTTGTCCTGAGGTAAGCCGCACATGGCACTAGTTAAAATGATCCGTATTTCTTCAGCGTATTGATGCTCTTCAATAATTCCGATTCTTCCGTTAAACCATGCTTCACCAACAGCGTGATTCATTGGTGCCACCACCTCGGTCAGAAAACTTGCCAGGCCATGTTGTTCAAGCAGCTTTTCCAGATGGTTTATCAAAGAGTAGCGGGGTGTGGTGTTCAGTTTTATCAGCAAAAGTTCTACGTCGGCTGAGATTACTGTTGTCTCTGCTTTCTGAGATGTGAGCTGCCGCAACTGGTGCTCGTCCAGCAGGATCAGTTTACCGGGCTGCATGCCGGTGTCCAGTAATTGCTTGAGCAATCGTAAACGCTCAAGGTCTTCGCTGCAGTAAGTACGTTCGCCCCGCTGGTTTCGCAGTGGGGCTGGAAAGCCGTAGCGGCGTTCCCAGACACGCAACGTATCGCGACCGATTCCTGTTTCCCGTTCTATATCGGTAATTGAATACATGATCTTCATTGCCATAATTTTGTCCTAGACAAAAAATAATTTATATGTAAAATTAACATCATAAGGTGTAATTGTCTATATAAAAACTATTCCAAGAATGGAGGTTTACGGGATATGTTAATGACTAAATGTATTGAAGTGCATTATGACGATACTTTCGAATCGGTCCATCTGGGATTAACTCAGCTCGCAGAACAGAATATACCTCAAGCAGAAAAGGTAATCAAAGGTATACTAAAGAGTCTGTATGTCAGGCAGGGCAATGACTGGACAGGGCGCGGCGCTCTTGGAAATGCCGAGATGGATGCTTCTATAGCGGCTTATGAGTCTGTGTTGGCGGAACTGGCGGAGGGGAAATTGTGAAAAATGTATACATTTTATTAACGGCGGTAGTTGTGTTTGTTACGGGGGCTTTGAATGTTATGGCGATTGAAGAGGCAACATACAAAGTTTTGAAAACATCTAAAAATATGGAGTTGCGTGATTATGATTCGCATATTGTAGCGGAAACACTTGTGGACGGGGACCTGGAAGAAGCGGGCGGCAAGGCTTTTAATAAATTGTTCAAATACATTTCCGGTGAAAACCGTTCAAAAGTGAAAGTGGCCATGACAGCACCCGTTTCCCAGGAACCGGCTGGTGAAAAGATCAGTATGACGGCTCCGGTGGGACAACAGCTTGTAAAAGGTAAATGGGCCGTCAGTTTTATGATGCCGGCATCCTATACGCTGGCAACTCTTCCTGAACCGGTCGATTCGGCTGTTGTGCTGCGTCAGGTCCCGTCACGTCAGATGGCTGTTGTAAGGTATTCAGGTTTATGGAGTGAAAAAAACTACCTGGAAAATAAACTGGAGCTTGAAAAGTGGATAAAAGAAACGGGTCTCACCATTGTTGGAGACCCGATCTGGGCACGCTATAATCCGCCTTTTACACCCTGGTTTATGCGTAGAAATGAAATCATGATTCCTGTAAAACAGGAGAATAGCGGCAAACAAGAACAGTAATAGTCTATTTAGATTAGACCGGCGTCTGTTTGTTCATGACATAATCTGAAATTGCCTCGGCGATAGATTCTGTCGAAACCCTGCTGTTATTGAAAAGCATATCGTAATAGCTTAGATCGTGCTTGTCCAGATTGAGGAATTCTTTGTTGAAGCGGTCACGTAGCTGCTGTTTTTTTAAAACCAGTTTTTCCGCATCAGCAGAAGAGAGATCAAGTCTGCGGGAAATCGACAGAGTTTTGAAGCACATGGGGGCAAACAGTCTGAAGTGGTAACAGTTTTTCATGTGTTGCGTAACGACGGCGCTACCACGGCCAACAATGACAACATTGCCTTCAGCGGCTATTGAAATGATGAACTTGCTCAGCAGTCTGAAGTGATCCTCCTGGCTGCCCCAGTTGGAAGAAAAAGCGGCCAGAAATTCATTAAGGTAGCGATTCTTTTCCCCTAGATTTTTAAGCGTGTCTTTGGAAAGATTGTGTTGTGCGCAGACAGCTTCAATCAGGGCATTATCCATCAGCAGCCATTCATTGCCGGTTCGCTGTTTCATGACTTCGCAAACTTTTTCAGCCACCGGATATGCTTCACAGCCGAATTCGCGTGAAATTGTTATTGCCGGTTTTGATTTCAGTCCCTTTTCTCTCATTTCGACTCGACTGAGCTGACGGCGGTTATACTCCTCCAGAGCTCCGATTCTGGTGTCAATAGATGGTGTCAAAAGCGATTCCGGCATAATGGATCTCCCTGGCTGCTTGAATTAAAAGTTATATGCTTTACAAATAGTAAAAGATTTTCGAAATGACTTCCCGTGGCGATCAATTGTTTGCACATGTCTTGCGCGCACATTATAACATGGTTATATTAAAAATCCATTCTGGGAAACAGAATAATTAGAAATTTTTTGACGGTATTGTCATGCATACTTCTATCATTGTCTTGTTTTTTTAGAAGGAAACTGAATGCTTACAACATCTAAAATCAGACAAAAGATGCAGCCGGTAATAATGTCGGTTTTGCTCACCCTGCTGATCTGGGTAGGCAGCAAAGCCTGGTATGGCGACTGGTTTGATAATCCATATAAATATCCGGCCAAAATTGCATCGCTTACCGCAATGGTTCTGATGTGCTGGTGCATTGTGTTTTCGGCCCGGAACCGGACAGTGGAAAAGTATTTCGGCGGACTGGACAAGGTCTACCAGATTCACAAAAGGCTAGGTAAGTGGTCTTTTTTTATAATTCTGCTGCACCCTTTTTTTCTGGCCCTGGATCGCCTGCCTGATGTCGAGCTGTTTCTGCGGGCGTTCTGGCTGCAACTGCCGCTGTTGGGCGAAAAGACTGTCGGGGCCAATCTGGGGGTGCTGGGGCTGTCGGCCATGCTGGTGCCGCTGGTGCCCACATTGTGGGTTAAGATCCCGTATCATATCTGGAAAAAGATTCATGAATGGTTCGGCGGCATTTTTCTGCTGGTTGTAATGCATGTCTTTGTGGTTGATGCGGATATTGCCAGATATCCACTACTATGCCTGTGGATGTATGCACTGATGTTGATTGCGCTGGCATCATTTATTCATATCCGGTTTTTGTACCCGTATCTGGGCCCCTGTTATCAATACACAGTCTCTCATGTTGACAGGCTCAAGGATGTGCTGGAGATTACTTTTTCACCGGTGGAAAACCATTTTCAATTCAAGCCGAGTCAGTTTGTTTATCTGGAAGTCCTCAAAGACGGAATAACCAGGGAACGTCACCCATACTCGATTGCCAGCGGATACAACCATGAAAACTGTTTCAAGCTCGGAATCAAGAAGTGCGGGGATCACACCAGAAGCCTTGATTTACTTGAACCGGGAGATCCGGTCTTGGTTTACGGACCATATGGCCATTTTAGTGACAAGTTTCTGAAGGGTGACAGGGACTGTATTTTTATCGGCGGAGGTATAGGGATTACACCTTTTCTGGGTATGTGGCATGTGGCACTGCACTCCGGGGAGTACCCGGCAGATGAAACCGTCTGCCGGCCGGTCGGCTTTCATCCGGAAATATGTCACGGCTGGCAGAGCCCGAAAGCGGCCCTTTTTTATCTGGTTGCCACAGAAGACCAGGCCAGCTTTGACAACGACATAAGAAACGAGGTAATTCTCAGTCACTTTCATGGGTTAAAGGCCTTTGAGGAAAGAGGCTTTCATTACGAACTGTATGTGAATGCAAAGCAGGGTAGGCTGACGGCGGATTACATCAATCGTACAGTACAGGGTGGCGTAAGTGACAGATACATCTTTCTCTGTGGTCCGACTCCTATGGTCATGTCCTTGATTAAACAGTTTAAGGAGATGGGAATCAGAGAAGAGCAGATTGTGGTTGAAGATTTTAATCTGTTATGACACCGGGATAGTGGCCGCAACTTGCAGCAATAGCAGTCTGCCGCAATTGACAATGACCAAATATATACTAAGATTTGAATATTGTTAATTTGAAATTATAAGTCAAGGAAAGCGAAATTATGAAAATAGCAATCATAGGTGGAGGGATTTCCGGGCTGCTGACCGCAAACCTGCTGAGTGAAAGTCATGACGTCACTCTGTTCGAGGCGAACAATCGTCTTGGCGGTCATACGGACACTCATGACGTAGAGGTGGATAGTAAAAACTATCGGGTCGATACCGGTTTCATTGTGTTTAACGAACGGACCTACCCGAATTTCATCAAGCTGCTGGACAGGCTCGGTGTTGCTTCCCAGCCCAGCGTGATGAGTTTCAGCGTCTCCTGCAAACAGACCGGCCTGGAGTATAGCGCCACCAATCTGGAGACACTTTTCAGCCAACACAAAAATCTGCTCAACCTGCCTTTCTGGGCCATGCTGCTGGATATTTTCCGATTTAATAATGAATCAGAAGAGCTACTTGAGGACAGCGATATGTCGTTGACTTTGGGTGAATATCTCAAGAAAAAGGGCTATTCTAAAATGTTCAAGGACAAGTTTCTGATCCCCATGGGGGCGGCGATCTGGTCGGCTGATCCGGAACAGTTCCAGCAATTCCCCGCTGCTGCCTTTGCCCATTTCTTTGCCAACCACGGTCTGCTGAATGTGATCGATCAACCGCGTTGGCGAGTAGTTAGCGGCGGCTCCAGCAGCTACCTGGAACCAATTTCACGTCCATTTCGTGATCGAATCAGGCTTTCAACCCCTGTCCGCTCGGTGCGCAGATTTACTGAGTATGTGGAGCTGACGCTGCCCGATGGCAGTGTCGAGAACTATGACCAGGTTGTAATGGCCTGTCACAGTGATCAGTCGTTGGGAATGCTGGCGGATGCCTCGGAAACGGAACGGGAGTTGCTGGGATCCATACCGTATCAGCTGAACAATACGGTGCTGCATACGGATACCGCTTTGCTGCCCGGCCTGAAAAAGGCCTGGGCCAGCTGG
>JBGSQR010000508.1:0-1604 GCA_041737975.1 Geobacterales bacterium
CCCGGTACATCGGTATCGATGATGGTTACCACCCGCTTGTTCTTGGAGTAAGGAGTAGCAATGCTGACAACGGCTGACGGATTGCAGGAGTGATAAGTGCCGTCAATGGCATAGAAATCCACCACTTTTCCGGCCACCGGAGTGTGGTTGTAGTGATACTTGTCGGGAGTCAGGCGGAAAACTGCAAAGTCGCCTCCACTGAAGGTTTTATCCCAGGAACGGTTTTTCTGGCCGAGCAACTCTTCAAAGGAAAAGAACTTGTCTTTCAGAAAAATCATGGAGGTTTCTTTCAACGACCCTACCAGAACCCGAGCATCAGCCGGTGAAACTACTGCGTCAGGCTCAACAGGCATAGGGCGGCACTGCTGGTAGCGGATTTTGCGTTCAAAGATTTTACGCGGTGTGTCCAGTTGTTCCGGAGGATCCAGGCATTCGGAAAGATTTATGCCACAGTCATTAAGAAAAGCACTTTTTGAAAGCACTGGCCGATCAAAGTTAACCATGCCCAGGATGTGTGAGGACCAGCTGCTGGTAAACAGTTTGAACAGGGCCGTGTTGTTTTCGCGTACTCCATGGTAGAGCAGGCGAACCATCCGGTCTCCCAGCAGGCTTTCAGTTATGACTCTACCGCTATCCCGCTCGATATACTGGTGCTGTATCATCCAGGTTGCTCCTTTGGGTTTCGGATTCTTGTGCAAATGAATGTTGATCGTGACTGACCTTGAACAGCAGCAGATTCATCAAGCGCTGCAGGGATTGAATGTCAGCTTTTTCATGCAGGACATCCTCTTTAACAGCTTGAACAAATCCTGCGGCATCCTGCCCCTGCAGCAAAACTCTCAGCGCTTTGCGTTGTGCCTCCTCCAGCGGTTCCTGCTCCTGATCAAGTGATCGGCAGTCCTGAATCATAAAATCAAGGGATTCTTCCATATGCCGTTGACGAAGTCCGTTGCGATAGTAGCGTTCGGCACCTTCGTTGAACTCCCGCGCATTAACGCGCAGTGGTGACGAAGCATTGACCTCGTTTAGGATGCCTGTAGTCAGACGTCCGGCGGCGGAATTTCGGTCCGGTTCGTTAAGTCTCTTTTCCAGATCTTTGATGGTGTCACCCATATCCATCAGCTCAATCATGTCGGATGCATCTTCCCGGATCAGTTTCAATAGCGCTTTTCGATATTCATGAATCTGAACGCGCAGATAACCGGGATATCTATGGCTGGGCCGTATTCCTTCAGTTCTTTTCAGTATTTTTTCCATAAATGTGTTTGTACTGTTCCTTTTTACAAAAAAAGTAGGCAGTCCAATGGCTGCCCCAAAGAATATCTGCCTGCGCTCACTCTCAACTGATGGAGTATCCGGAATATCCCCGTGAGTTGTTCCCAGTGCCATGTATTTGTAGGCCAGGGCTGTGATCAGGGTTTGCATGTCGGTGGCGCGACCCATGTCCTCTCCGAAGTTTTCGAACAGACTGTAATGTCTGCCTTCAAAGCCGGAAAAACCCATTTTGGCAAATTCGCGCTGCTTGTAGAGCAGATAGACCGACATCTGCTCATCAAAAACCCCCATGTCTGCCAGGTCACGACGCAGGTTGTCGCTGTTACCCA
>JBGSQR010000555.1:0-3156 GCA_041737975.1 Geobacterales bacterium
GGACCCGCCGCGATGCATATTTTATTTATTGCCTTAATACTGTTCATCACAATTGCAAACCCGGTTTTGGGAGAGGTCAGGCAGGAGGCCACGCTCCAGCTTACACTTAAGGAAGCCATAAAAATGGCCCTTGAGAATAATCATCGCATCAGATCAGCAGCTCTGAGTGCACAGTCATCCCAATACTCCGCCGATATTGCCGCATCCGGTTATTATCCTAACCTGTATTTTGAAGAGGCGGTCAATGCCTCCAACTCTCCCACTCAGACATTTATGATGAAGCTGGATCAGGGGCGATTTTCCCAGAACGACTTTATCATCAATAATCTCAATAATCCCTCAAACTGGTACAACTTTAAAACCGCACTGACCTTCAGGCAGCCGCTTTACGATCCTTCCATTTTTCCTGCCAGCGATCTGGCTGCACGGGATGCGGATAAGGCCAGACAGGGGCACGAAGCAACGCAACAGGATACGGCTTTTCAGGTGTTCGTGCATTATCTGGAAAATCTGAGGGCTGTGGCCCAGTTAAAGTCTGTAGAACAGGCCATGCAGGACGCTTCCGAGAGTCTGCGGCTGGCGAAAGTCCGTAAAACGGAAGGGCTGGGACTGCTTTCCGATGAGTTGCGGGCCCAGACCTATCTGTCATCCATTGAGCAGCAGTTGATTACTGCTCGCAACAATATAACCATAGCCAGGATGAAGATGGCCATGGTTGTTGCTGCGAAAGATGATGTGCTGATTGAAGTGGGTGAGCAGATAAAACCGGTAGAGGTGACCTGTTCGGAAGAGCTGACAAAAACAGCCTTGCTGGAGCGCAGGGACCTTCAGCAGTATCGCACTGAAATTGAAAAGGGGGATGCCCTGACCAGGCAGGCCCGCAACGCCTATCTACCTTCACTGGATATGATCGCGTCCTATCAGATGAATTCAAAGCAGACGCCGTTCGGGTCGGATAATGACGCCTGGCTGGCCGGTCTAAGCCTTAAGTGGCAGCTCTTTGACGGCTTCAAGCGTGGCAATGAAAGTAATCGTGCCACTGCCAGCCGGTCGGCCGCTGCAGAAGAGCTGTCCGGCAAGGTCAGGGAGGTCAGATTTCAGATTCGTGAAAGCTGTCTACGCCGTGAAGAGGCTTTGAAGCATCTGGAGGTTGCCAATAGCAGCCTGCAGGGGGCAAAGGAGTCGGCCCGGCTGATTTCTCGCCGTTTTGAAAATTCTCTGGCCACAATGGCTGAACTGCTGGATGCCCAGACGGCACTGAATCAGGCCAGGTCCGCTCAAGTTGATGCCGAG
Organism: Geobacterales bacterium; assembly: GCA_041737975.1. GTDB lineage: Bacteria > Desulfobacterota > Desulfuromonadia > Geobacterales > Pseudopelobacteraceae > JBGSQR01. The sequence continues at coordinate 1,294 of JBGSQR010000555.1, forward strand.
GCCAATTTGAACCTTTCCGGTGGGCGCATTTATTATACTTCCGGTGTTTTTCTCAAGGAGATTATGAAATGAAGCTGTCCGGAAAAAGTCTGGTGCTCTGTCTGATTGCTGCACTGGCCGTTAGCGGCTGTTCCTCAAAGAAACATGATGAGGACAAAAAGGAAAATACAGCGGCGACAGTCATCAAAGGGGCTGTGGTTGAAACGGTAAAATCGGGCGTCATGCCGGAAACTGTAGAGGTGGTCGGCACGGTCAGGGCCCGCACCAGTGCCGTGGTTGCCGCACGCATCCCTGGTACGGTCAGTGCCCTGATGGTGCGCGAAGGTGACCGGGTAACAAAGGGACAGCTGCTGGCCCGTCTGGATGCCCAGGAAAATGTTGCCGCTTCCGCAGTTGCCAGTGCCGGGATTGAAGAGGCGCAGCGCGGTCTGGATGAGGCCGGTTCACGCAAAAAACTGGCCGACAGCACCTTTGAACGCTACCAAAAACTGTTCAATGAGGAGGCTGTTACCCGCCAGGAGTTCGACGTTAAACAGACCGAGAAAGATCTGGCCACCCAGGGTGTTGCCAGGGCCGAAGCCAGACTGAAACAGGCCCAGGCCGGCTCGCGTGCCGCTTCCACCGTTGAAAGCTATACCCGCATTGTTGCCCCGTTTTCCGGTGTCATCACCAGTAAACAGGTTGACCTGGGGGCCAGTGTCTTCCCGGCCCAGCCGCTGATGACAATAGAGGATCAAGGGAGTTACCAGCTGGAGCTGGCTATACCCGAATCAATGGCCGCATCCCTCAAAAGCGGTGCAGCGGTGCAGGTGACGCTGGATGCCCTGGGTAATCCGTTTGCTGCCCGTATATCGGAAATAGTTCCTGCCACTGACCCGCTCAGCAGAACATTTGTCGCCAAGATTTCTCTTAACCAGAAAGGGCTGAAGTCGGGCATGTTCGGTCGTGGAGTCATAGCACTCGGGTCCACGGTTAATGGCTTGCTGCTGCCGAAACAGGCGGTAGTGGAGCGGGGAGCCCTGACTTCGGTCTGGGTGTTGGACAAAGACAACATCGCACGCATGAGACTGATCAAGTCCGGCAGAACCGTTGGCGACAAGGTTGAGGTGATTTCCGGTCTGTCCGATGGTGAGCGTGTGGTTGTGGGTGGTGTGGAGAAGGTCAGCGAAGGTTCAAAGGTGGAATAACCATGCAACAACTCGGCTTTGCCGGAAAAATAGCCCGCGCCTTTATCAATTCCAAGCTGACCCCGCTGATTGTGGCCGCCTCACTTCTGCTGGGTCTGTTTGCCATCAAAATGACCCCCCGCGAGGAAGAACCGCAGATTGTGGTGCCCATGGTGGATATCTATCTGCCCATGCCCGGTTCTTCCCCCCAGGAAGTACAGGAGCGGGTGGTCAAGCCTTTTGAATCCAAGCTGTGGGAGATCAGCGGAGTGGAATACCTCTATTCCATGAGCCGTCCCGGCATGGGAATCATCACGGTCCGTTTTCTGGTCGGCCAGCCCATGGAAGAATCCTTGGTCAAACTCTACAACAAGGTCATGAGCAACCGCAGTCTGCTGCCGCCAGGCGCCGGAGAACCGCTGGTGGCGCCCAAGTCCATCGACGACGTTCCCATACTGGCCCTGACCCTCTGGTCTGCCCGTTATGACCATGCAACCCTGCGCAAGCTGGCGTTGGAAATCTGCAATGAGCTGAAAAAAAGTGAAAATACCGCCGAAACCGGGATCAAGGGTGGTGCACCCCGTCAGGTGCGGGTAACGCTGGATGCTGCCCGAATGACCGGCTACGGTCTGTCTCCCCTGCAGGTTTCCGCCAGTCTGCAAAAAGGCAATGCCAGCCTTCCTACAGGTGCTTTTTC
>JBGSQR010000580.1:0-3040 GCA_041737975.1 Geobacterales bacterium
GGGCAGATAAACCTTGCGATGCAAATGAAGAATCACCCCATCCTCAAGGTACAAAGCAGAGTTGTAGAAAAGATAATCATCCGTAACCTCTACAAACCCTACCGCAATGGAAATATCACGCGAAAGCTCAACCAGTCTGGCTATCTCGGGGGAATCAATCCGGCGAGCCACTTCCGGCACCAGATCCTTAAGAAAATAACCTGTCAAAGCCAGTTCCGGAAAAACTATCAGATCAGCTTTATCAGAAACAGCCTGCTTTATCTGCTGTTCAATCAACACCAGATTTTCATCAATACAGCCAAGCTTTGGCTTAATCTGTGCCAGCACAGCACTAAAGTCGCCCATCACAACCTCCTGAAATAATCGGACTGCAAAGAAGTGAAACAATACACGAAGAGCAATCAAACTTCAATTTTTCAAGCTCCCAAAGCCAGTTCTCAAAAATCAGCCCTGGTTCACAGGATAAGTGCGTTAACGAAGTTATTCTCTGCAAAAAAATGCAGAAAATAACTTCTAACTTACTAATATGCTAATTCAAACGCATTGACAATGTGCTCAACCTTGTGCAGGCCATTGGCATCCAGAAGAATAGCAACCACATCGAACCTGGCATTCTGATCATGCTGACGCTTTTTTGACAACCAGGTCAGCGCTGCTTTTGATATCTGACGCTGTTTAAAAGAATTAACCGCCAACTGCGGCACACCATAGGATAGATCTTTGCGTGCCTTTACCTCAACAAAAACCAGGCTTTTATCAGAAGGATCTCTGGCAACGATATCCACTTCTCCGCCCTTACAGCGAAAATTTCGTTCCAGAATTTTATAGCCCTTGCCAACAAGAAAATTGACAGCGACCTCTTCGCCCAGATTACCGACTCCCTTGTTTCCTGACGGCAGAGGAACTGCCTGAACATCATTGTTGCTCAATCCAAACCAGTTCATGGCAATTTCTCCAGAAAGTCAGCATCTTCAAAACAGCCATCCAGGTTCAATCCGCGAATGCGGTAATACTTACTGAGCTGCTCCTCAAAACATTTTTTGTCAAGAGGCGGAATCTCAATACCATCACCGTTGCTGCCGGTCTCATTGAAGAAGCGTTCAGGCAACCGGTCATCCAGGTGAGAAAATCCATTGCTGCAATTATAAAAATGTTCGGTCAAACAGATGCTGCGACCAATTTCAGCCAAATGCCCTGCCGAGAATTCCATACCGGTAACAGCACTCAGAACCGCCGCATACTCTTCCAGGCTGGTGGCCAGCAGCGCAAAACGACATATGGCCAGAGAGTCGGCTGCGGCAATTGTATCCTCTGAAATAGAAACAATTCGGGCCTTCCCGGAAAAAGAAAAACGATCAGTCGGAACCGGTTTGCGCAGAATTTCATGGGCTATTGTATTTGCCTGCTGTTCACAGCCGCCACGGGTACTGGTACAATAAGCCAGCGCCATACCATAGGCACCGCGCGGATCATAAGCCGGCAACTCGAGGGATTTAACTGTCATTGACAACTCAGGGCGCCCCAACTGTTCAGCCATTCTGTGCGAGCCCTGAGCAAGCAGCTTGCCATCACCATTACATAGAGCTATATCCTGCAACAGTCCTGGCATTTCCACTGTTGTTGCAAACCGACCTCTGATTTCACCCCAAACGGCTATGGTTGCTGCCGCAGAGACAGGATCCATCCCCATCTCTTTGCAAACACTGGTTGATTCCATAATACAGTTCAAATCACCGATACCGTTTAATGCTCCAAAATGCGAAAGTGCGTCATATTCCGGCAACTGCTGACCATCTTGACCGAACATTCTGCACTTTATCCGGCAATCACAACAACTTCCGGAGATAGCATCACAAGATGACTTGACTACCGCTCCGGAATAATTTTCTGACGCAGCAAAAAAAGTGTGGCGGAAATTTTCAGTCGGAGTCATACGGCGCTGTGACATCAGATCAACCATCAGAGCGGTACCAAATTGTGAAATACCAAGCGGCCCTGAAAGAAACTGCGAAGCGTCAAACAATCTGTTTACATCCTGACAGGCTGTTTGAAATTGATCCCTGGCTGCAATCTTAACTTCGGAATTACCAGTAACCACAATCGCCTTAAGGTTTTTACGCCCCATAACAGCACCAAGTCCGCCCCGGCCGATCTGATTACCGCTTCCAAAATCCACATTGGCAAACAGCACGCCATTTTCACCTGCAGGACCAATGGCAGCGACACAACCGTACTTCTCCAATGCGACACGTGTAGCTGTTACATTGCTTCCCCAAAGATCCCCCGCAGGATGGATCTCCACCTTTGTCTTGCTGATTGAAATAAAAACCGGAGCAGGGCTGCGGCCCGAGATCATCAACACATCTTGTCCAGCGCCTTTCATCTGTAAGGGAAAAATTCCTGTTGCCGTACAGTCGAATATTGTACCGGTTAAGGGAGAACGTGAAACCAGGGAGAGCTGATTGGATGCGGGAGCAGAGGTACCGCAGAGAGGGCCACAGGCAAAGATTAACGGCATTTGCGGATCAAAAGGGTCCAGCTTAAAATGATCACGCATCAGGCGTACTGCCAGACCTCGACCACCAAGATACCCCTCGAGCAGACTGGCCGGCAAACTTTCACGCCATGCAATTGCCCTGGTCAGGTCAATATGAAGTATGTTGCCGGTCCAGCCAAATCCAGCCTTTATGGACATTCAATCTTACCTTTTTTCAGGCTTATCGGCTTTGGGCAGCACAATTACCGGATTCTTTGCCGGACGGTAGAGCAAAAAAGTTTTACCCAGTATCTGGGCAATATCGGCGCTACATGCCTGTGACAATATTTCTGAGGCTTCGTGCTTGTCCAGCATACAGCTTTCCAGCAGCTTGACTTTTACCAGCTCGTGAAAATCAAGCGCAGCATTGGTCTCGGCAATCAGTGCTTCTTCCACCTCTTTTTTACCAATCTGGATCAGTGGTTTCAGTTTATGGCCAAGAGCACGGAGGTGTCGTTTCTGTTTTCCCGTAAGCATTTTTATCTCCTCGTTTCCCAGCTGATT
>JBGSQR010000042.1:0-2873 GCA_041737975.1 Geobacterales bacterium
GCACTTCCATTGGCGAATGGAGAGGATTTCCGGAGGCAGCTCAAGCTGCATATCCTGTTTGACGCTGACCTGACAGGAAAGCCGGTATCCTTGCCGTGCCATGCGCCTGTTGATATGAGCTGTCTCGGTGGGTAGAATATCTCCGCCGCCGGAAAGTATTTTTACTTTGCACTGACCACAGGTACCGCCTCCCCCGCAGGCTGAAGGGATGAACACCTGTTTGTCGGCAAGTGCGGTCAACAGTTTGCCGCCGGTCGGCATGGTCATCCGTTTTTCCGGGTCATGGTTGATCTCCAGGGTGATGTCACCTTCTGGGACCAGCCGGGAGCGGGCTGCCAGGATCAGCAGTACCAGAACCATGATGATGCCGGTAAATACGGCTACGCCGACCAGTATCGCTGTCATTGCTCACACTTCCTGTTCTGCATGCTGGGCAGCTCCATACTAAAGCCTGATTCCGGAAAAAGACATGAATGCCAGTGACATCAGTCCAACAATTATGAAGGTGATACCGAGCCCTTTCAAACCGTCGGGCACATCGCTGTACTTGAGCTTTTCACGGATACCTGCCAGCAGGGTGATGGCCAGTGCCCAGCCGATGCCGCTGCCCAGGCCGAAGACAATGCTTTCCGTGTGGCTGTAGTCGCGCTCCACCATGAAGAGCGTGCCCCCGAGAATTGCGCAGTTGACTGTGATCAGCGGGAGAAAAATACCCAGCGAGTTGTAGAGAACGGGAAAGAAGCGGTCCAGAATCATCTCCAGGATCTGCACAATGGCTGCAATCACGCCGATATAACAGATCAGGCCGATGAAGGTCAGATCAAGGTCGCCGAAGCCCAGCCAGGAAAGGGCGCCCGGCTTCAGGATATGCCGGTAGATCAGGTTGTTGGCCGGAACGGTGAGGGTCTGGACCACGACGACGGCGATTCCCAGACCTGCGGCTGTCTCAATTTTTTTGGAAACCGCCAGCAGCGTGCACATACCGAGAAAAAAGGCCAGCGCCATGTTTTCGATAAATACGGCCCGTATAAAAAGGCTCAGGTAATGTTCCACGGCTAACCCTCCTTTTCCACCTGGTCAGGCTTCCAGGTGCGTACGGCCCAGACGATCAGACCGATCAGGAAAAAGGCACTGGGCGGCAGCATCAGCAGGCCGTTGGGGAGATACCAGCCCCCGTCAGTCGTCAGCGGCAGAATGGTGTAGCCGAACAGTTTGCCGCTGCCGAGCAGTTCCCGGAAAAATCCCAGGACAAAAAGCACCATGCTGTAACCGAGACCGTTGCCGATCCCGTCCAGGAAGCTGGGCAGCGGCGGATTTTTCATGGCAAATGCCTCTGCCCGGCCCAGGACGATGCAGTTGGTTATGATCAGACCGACAAAGACCGAAAGCTGCTTGCTTATGGAAAAGGCGTAGGCCTTGAGGAGCTGGTCGACGATAATTACCAGGGTGGCAATGATGGTCATCTGGACAATGATTCTGATGCTGCCCGGAATCTGCCGACGGATCAGGCTGATGAAAAAGCTGGAAAAGGCGGTTACCAGAGTAACCGACAGGGCCATGGCCGTGACCGTTTCCAGCTTTGAGGTGGTCGCCAGTGCGGAACAGATCCCCAGGATCTGCAGGGTGATCGGATTTTTGAGAACAAGCGGATTCAGCAGGACTTCCCTGGATGTACTCATTTGGTCTTCTCCCGTGATGTTCGCATGGTCTGTAGAAACATACTGTAGCCGTTTTCACCCATCCAGTAGGTTAGCAGGTTGCCGACCCCCCGCGCTGTGAGAGTTGCACCGGAAATTCCGTCAATCCTGTGCCTGGCATCCGGGCTCCCGCTGTCCACGGCCCCCTTGATCACCGTAATGCGCACATTACCGCTCTGGTCGTAAACCATCTTGCCCGGCCATTTGGCCCGCCAGGCCGGGTTGTCGATCTCGCCCCCCAGGCCGGGTGTCTCGCCATGCTCGTAGAAACCGAAGCCGGTAACCGTGGAGAGGTCGGGGCCCAGGGCAATAAATCCGTACATGGTTGACCAGAGCCCCTTGCCGTAGACCGGCAGGACTATCTGCTGCAAGCGCCCCTGGTCGGACACCAGGTAGACTTCCATGTAGCGGGGACGGGTCTTGATACCGGCGCTGTCCTTGTCCGGGGGAATGTTGTAGCGGGTCTGCTCGCCACCGGCAAGGGCCGCCGGATAATCTGCTGCGGCAAAACGGCCAAGCTCAAGGTCTACAACCCGCACCTGCACTTTTTTAAACTGTTCCTCCACCGGTCGGCCCGGATCGAACAGATTGGCGATCTGAAGAATGTTGCGCTTTTTTTCGATTTCACGGTTATGCGCCTGGCGTTCCTTGAACATCACTGCAGTGGTTGAGACCAGGACCGCGCAGACCAGGCAGATAATGAAGGCCACACCCAGCAGCCTGGTGGTGCTATCTCTGGCCATGGCGCAGCTCCCTCTTTCTGATATGCCGCTTGAGAACGATCTGGTCGATCAGCGGGGCACAGACATTGCCAAACAGGATGGCCAGCATCATTCCCTCCGGAAAGGCCGGATTCACTACCCTGATCAGGATGCACATGGTGCCGATCAGCAGGCCGTAGGCCCATTGCCCATGGGGGGTCATGGCACCGGAAACAGGATCGGTGGCCATGAACACCAGACCGAAGGCAAAACCGCCCAGTACCAGGTGCCAGTGGAAGGGGAGGGCAAACATCGGATTGGTGTCGCTGCCGATGAGATTGAACAGTGTCACTGTTATGGCGGCGCCCAGCAGTACCGAGAGCATGATCCGCCATGAGCCGACACCGGTCACAATCAGCACTGTGGCGCCAAAAATGCATGCCAGTGTAGAAGTCTCGCCCATTGATCCTGGAAT
>JBGSQR010000047.1:0-1777 GCA_041737975.1 Geobacterales bacterium
TTTCCAGGAAGTCATAAAGAACTATCCGCAACAACCCAAGGTTCCTTCAGCCATGCTTAAACAAGCCATGGCTTTCAAGGCAATCAATGACACTAAAAGCGCCAACTATGTCCTGAAAAAGCTGGCCACCGGATACCCAAAAAGTGATGAAGCCAAAAAGGCCAAAGAGTTGCTGAAGCAGAAGTAATCTCCCAATTCGGCTTATTCTAATAAAAAAGGCGATTCAATGCGAATCGCCTTTTTTGCTTCTTTGCTTAAACCGCCCTTTCAAAGCATGCCTTTTGTAGACATAACACCAACCACACGTGGGTCCAGCTGGGTTGCCACATCCATTGCCCTGCCAAAGGCCTTGAAGCAGGCCTCGATGATGTGATGCACATTATCGCCATACTGCACATTGATATGCAGATTCAGGCCGCACTGATTAACAAAAGCCTGAAAGAACTCCCTGGCCAGTTCCACATCAAAATCGCCGATTTTTACCTTGGGCAGATCAACATTGTAGACCATATAGGGACGTCCGGAAATATCCACCGCTACCGAAGCCAGTGTTTCATCCATGGGGACCACCGAATTGCCGTAGCGTCGTATGCCCTTTTTATCTCCCAGTGCCTCTTTGAATGCAGAGCCAAGTACGATGCCGATATCCTCAACAGTGTGATGAAAATCGATGTCAATATCTCCACAGGCCTCGACTGTCAGGTCAAAAAGTCCGTGTCGGGAAAACAGATTCAACATGTGATCCAGAAAAGGCACCGATGTACAGATTTTTGCCTGGCCGCTGCCATCAATATCCAGCGAGAGCTTGATTCTGGTTTCATTGGTGATGCGCTCAATCGTAGCTGTTCGTGACATGCTTTCTCCTTGATTAACCGATTTCTTTCATGGCGGCCAGAGTTTGTTCCATCTCAGGCTGTGTACCGATGGAGATCCTCAACCCATGGACAAGCAGCGGATCAGACAACAGGCGTACCAGAATTTTTCTGGCATATAGTGCATCATAGACCCGTTTGCCGTTACGGTCCGGCGGCGATGCAAATACAAAATTGCCGTGCGATGGGATGACTTCGTAACCGATGGCACGCAGCTCTGTCGAGAACCACTCGCGCGATTCACGGATTTTGCGGCAACTCTCATCGAAATAATCCTGATCCTTTAACGAAGCGACACAGGCGGCCTGGGCAAGGCGGTCCAGATTGTAGTGGTCACGGATCTTGTCCAATGCGGCAATCACTTCCGGGCGTGCAATGGCCAGTCCCAGGCGCATACCGGCCAACGCATAACTTTTGGAAAGCGTACGGGTCACAACAACATTATCGTATTTACTGACCAGCTCCAGAGCAGTACTGTCAGAGAAATCGGCATAAGCCTCGTCCACAACCAGCATACCGCTGCAGCGCTGGGCCAGCTCTTCAATATATTTTATTGAAAGGGCAAAACCGAGCGGAGAATTAGGGGTGGTCAAAAAGAACAGCTTCCCGTCATATCGCTCGGGAAAACCGTCAATCAGGAAATCGTCCGTCAGGCCGAAGGTGCGGATTTTGGCATTCTGGATTTCAGCCAGAGTTGCATAGTAGGAATAGGAAGGATGTACATAGGCGATTTCTTCACCTTCATTGGCAAAAGCGCGGATCAGGTTATTGAGCACCTCGTCGGAACCATTAGCCATGATGATCCAGGAGGGATCAAATCCATACAGCTCGGCTGCCGCTTCACGCAGGGCCTGACTGGATGCGCTTGGATAGGTGCGTAAGGATTCTCCGTCAGCACCAACCTC
>JBGSQR010000082.1:0-3291 GCA_041737975.1 Geobacterales bacterium
AACTTTTACTACCCCCCATTCCCCAGTCCCCAGTCCCCGGTACCTGATATGGTTAAAATTAAAATCTGCGGCATAACCAATCCTGAAGACGCAATTATGTCCGTGGAAGCCGGAGCTGACGCACTGGGCTTTGTTTTTTACCATAAGTCCCCCCGTAATATCTTGCCGGAGCAGGCTTCGGAAATCATTCGCCACCTCCCCCCCTTCGTGCAGACGGTCGGCCTTTTCGTCAATGACACAGAGACGAGAATCAACAAAACTGCAGACTGTTGCGGTCTGGATATTGTTCAGTTGCATGGAGATGAAATGCCTGACTTCTGCACTAAACTAAATCGCAGAGTGATCAAGGCCTTACGTGTCAGAGACATCACAAGCCTGGAGGAGATGGTGCAGTTTAATGTTGCGGCATTTCTGCTGGATGCCTGGTCACCGGCGGCCTATGGCGGGACCGGTCAGACATTCAACTGGGATATTGCGGAAATTGCGGCGAAAAGTTCACGTATTATTTTGGCTGGCGGATTAACTGTGGAGAATGTTGCAGAGGCGATTCGTAAAACACGTCCCTATGCGGTTGATGTCTCCAGTTCCCTGGAACTGAGCCCGGGCAAGAAAGATCCAGCCAAGATCTGCGCATTTATAAGAAACGCCAAGGAGAGCATGCTTTGAAACAACCAGATAAACAAGGACATTTCGGGGATTTTGGTGGGAGATATGTCCCTGAAACCCTCATGCCGGCCCTTCTTGAGCTGGAAAAAGCTTACGAGCATTACCGTCATGACCGAGAGTTTCGTCAGGAGCTGGAATATTATCTTAAACAGTATGTGGGTAGACCAAACCCGCTCTATTATGCGGAAAAACTGACCAGAAAACTTGGTGGTGCAAAGATCTATCTGAAACGTGAAGACCTCAATCATACCGGTGCTCACAAGGTTAACAACACTATCGGCCAGGGCCTGCTGGCAAAGCGGATGGGCAAAAAACGCGTTATTGCAGAAACCGGGGCTGGTCAGCATGGTGTTGCAACAGCTACCATTGCGGCTCTTTTTGACATGCAGTGCGAAGTGTTCATGGGTGAAGAGGATATCCACCGCCAATCTCTTAATGTATTCCGCATGAAACTGCTTGGTGCTACAGTGACTCCGGTTACCGCCGGTACTGCCACTCTCAAAGATGCCATGAATGAAGCTTTGCGCAACTGGGTTGCCACCATTTCCGACACATTCTACGTTATCGGTACGGTTGCCGGCCCGCACCCCTACCCTTTAATGGTACGTGACTTTCAATCCATCATCGGCAGGGAAGCCAAGAAACAACATAAAAAGATCGAAGGAAAACTTCCTGACTGCCTGGTGGCCTGTGTTGGTGGTGGAAGCAACGCCATCGGTCTATTTTACCCTTTTATCAAAGACAAAAGCGTCAGAATGATCGGCGTTGAAGCGGCCGGTTACGGCATTGAAACCGGTAAACATGCCGCAGCACTTTGCGCAGGCACTCCAGGCATTCTGCATGGCAATAAAACCTATCTGCTTCAGGATCCACATGGCCAGATTATTCCGGCACATTCAATCTCGGCTGGCCTTGATTATCCGGGCGCAGGTCCGGAACATGCCTGGCTGATGGATTGTGGACGAGCTGAATACGTTTCCGTAACCGACGACATGGCCCTGGATGGTTTTAAATTTTTGACCCAGGAAGAAGGCATCATGCCTGCATTAGAATCAGCACATGCCATCGCCTATGTCATGCAGTTGGCACCGCAAATGCCTAAGGATTCAACCATAGTTGTCTGCCTCTCAGGCCGAGGGGACAAGGATATTCATACTGTTGCAGAGGCCATGGGAGTCAAGTTTTAGTTCCCCCATAATTCCCCGCTGACAGTAGACAACCATTCGCCCGTTTTTACGGGCTTTTTGTTGTCTGCCTTTTAGTTAGTTATAAGTTATTTTTTTCGCTTTTATGGCAGAAAATAACCTCGTTAACGCACTTATCCTGTTTATCAGGTGTAAGTTTAAAACAATTATCTCTCTCAAATCAGATTTCCTCTTGACATAAACACAAATTGGTAATACCAATTATATGTTTGTTTTCTTTACACAGTGAGCAATCACCTTAAAATATACAAAATCCCAGGAGGTCTAGTATGAGTCTTATTGAGCAGATCAAGAAAAAAGCCCAAAGCAATCTTAAAACCGTTGTACTGCCTGAAAGTTACGACGAGCGTATGCTCTATGCCTCTGAAATAATTACAAAAAACAAGCTTGCCAAAATAGTTCTGCTGGGACAGGCCGATGTTATCAAAGCTGAAGCATCAGCAAAGGGTATTGATATTTCCGGTGTCGAAATCATCAACCCGATTACATCCCCCAAGCTGGACCAGTATGTGGCTGACTTTGTAGAGCTCCGCAAGAGTAAAGGCATGACAGTTGAGGAAGCCTATTCTACACTGACAGCACCTGACAACCTTTTTTACGCAGGCATGATGGTACGTAACGGAGATGCCGATGGTGAAGTTGCCGGAGCAACCGGCACTACCGGCGCTGTACTGAAAGCTGCTTTTCAGACCGTCGGACCGGCAAAGGGAATCAAGACCGTTTCCTCATTTTTTATGATGGTTACCAAAAATCCAGCTTTTGGTGAAAACGGCATCATTCTGTTCGGCGACTGTGCCGTAAACCCCAACCCAGACTCACAGGCCCTTGCTGAAATCGCCATCGCCACATCTGACAACTGCAAGGCTTTTCTGGATGCCGATGCTCGTACCGCCCTGCTATCCTTCTCCACCAAGGGGAGTGCAAGCCACCCTGATAGCGACAAGGTAATCAAGGCACTTGAAATTGCCAAGCAACTCCGGCCGGACCTTCAGATCGACGGCGAGATGCAGCTTGATGCTGCACTGGTCTCCAAGATCGGTGACAAAAAGGCCCCGGGAAGTATGGTCGCCGGCAAAGCCAATGTAATCATCTTCCCGGATCTGGATGCCGGTAACATCGGCTACAAGCTTGTTGAGCGTATTGCAGGGGCAGAAGCCATAGGACCTGTCATCCAGGGACTCAGCAAGCCGGTAAACGACCTTTCACGCGGATGCTCCGTTGACGATATCGTTAACGTAACTGCCATTACAGCAGTTCAGGCAGCAAGCGCATAACTTCAAGAATTCATTCTGTACAAACAACAAAGGCGCTCCTTTCGGATGCGCCTTTGTTGTTTGTACAGTAATAAAACTATAAATTTTCAGTTATTTGATGGTATAGACTCTGTTTTTACCGCTGTCCTTGGCAATGTAAAGTGCCT
>JBGSQR010000106.1:0-12462 GCA_041737975.1 Geobacterales bacterium
GCATCGCACTCTGCCATCCATCTGCGCTTCTCACTTTCTGCCATCCAGCTGGCCTCAAACCCGTTTTTGGCCAGCTGCAGAATTTCCTCGTTTTTTAAACCCAGTTCCCGTGCCGTTCCCAGGTAGTTTTCCTGAACATAGCCCCCGAAATAGGCCGGATCATCGGAGTTAATTGTCACACAGAGCCCTTTTGCCAGCAGCTGCCGCAGGTTGTGGTCTGCCAGTTGGTTGAATACTTTAAGGCGGACATTTGAAAGGGGGCAGACGGTTAGAGGGATTCTGGCATTGGCCAGCCTCTCAACCAGTGTTTCATCTTCCATAGCCCTGACACCGTGATCAATGAGGCATGCACCCAACAGTTCCAGTGCCTCCTGGACATACTCCGGTGGCCCCTCTTCTCCGGCATGTGCAACGGTCCGCAGGCCGAGCGCCCGGCACTGGTCAAACAGTCGCTGAAATTTGGATGGCGGATGGCCGACTTCGCTGGAATCCAGGCCGACACCGTTGATCCGGTCAAGAAAAGGCCGCGCCATCTCCAGGGTTTGAAATCCTTTCTCCTCGGGTAGGTGCCGCAGGAAGGACATGATCAGCCCGGAGCTGATCTGCAGTTGCTCGCTGCCATCTTTAAGAGCCCTTTGGATACCGTTCAGTACTGTTTCAAAGGCAATGCCTCGCTCTGTATGGGTCTGTGGATCAAAGAATATTTCCGTATGGACAACCTTGTCGGCCCGGCAACGCTTGAGATAGGCCCAGGTCAGGTCGTAAAAATCCTGTTCTTTAATCAGTGCTGCAGCGCCAGCATAGTAAAGGTCGAGGAAGGATTGAAGGTTGTTGAAGTCGTAGGCTGCCCGCACCGCTTCGATACTGTCATATGGTAGTTTTACTCCGTTACGCTGTGCCAGGTCGAACATCATTTCCGGTTCCAGAGTGCCTTCAATATGCAGATGCAGTTCGACTTTGGGTAGTGCTCGAATCAGTGCTTCCTGCCGTGTCATGGTGGTCTCCGGTGTTTTGTGATCTTTAAGTCTGTTTTTTGAAGAGAAGTTTCATGATGGCCGATGCATATAAATAAGTCTGGCGAGATTTGATAAATCTTCTTATAGACTTTAATTCTTAACTTTACTTCTGTCAATTTTAGCTCATTATTTATTGCAAGTATGCCGTTTATCAGGTTGTAAAAAAATGTTGTAAAGGAATGACGTATGAATTCAAAACTTAGCGACAGCGCCAATCGTGTTCAATCATTTCTGCTTGAAATGGGGTTTTTATTTGAAGTCAGGGAACTGCCCGGATCTACCAGAACGGCGCAGGAGGCTGCAGACAGCATCGGGTGCGATGTGGCGCAGATAGCAAAATCACTTGTTTTTAGAGAAAAAGAGAGCGGCCAGCCGGTGCTGGTGATAGCTTCCGGTTCGAATCGGGTCGATTTGGCAAAAATAGGAAGTGTTACCGGTTTAAAGCTTGTTAAGGCAGATGGCGGCTATGTAAAAGAGAGAGTTGGCTACGCAATTGGCGGAATTCCACCGGCAGGGCACAATGAACCACTGGAAACCTTATTGGATATTGACCTGATGAAATATGAGGTAATATGGGCTGCTGCGGGTACGCCTTTTGCTGTTTTTCAGCTGAAACCTGCCGATCTGCAGCCAATGACAAATGGCAGATGGGTCGATTTGTCTGAATAGATTGGAAAGGCAGGCAGCAGCTTACTTAGGCTTGGGTGTTGGGCTGGTTGTCTTTGGAGAAATAGAGGTAATAATTGGTAAACAAAATTTACACCAGTCTAGGTATTTGAGCTAAATACCCTTATTTTATAATATTTACTTGACTAATTAGATTGATTTGGATAACTAATGTTACCAATAATTCAGTGTATTACATATATGTAGTAAAAAGCATGTTTCATTGGTTTCTTTAATTCTGGGCCGGTCCACTAAAGTCGGGGCCGGTTTTTTTTATGCCGGTGGATGCTGCCGTTTAGATGTTCTACTTCAGGCTGTTATCAGAATGTCATGCTTAAGCATCATATACAAAATATAGCTAATAGTTCCATAAAGTAAAATGCTCCGCCAGTTGCAGGCAACGCGAATGTCCTGACGACTTGGCATGCTGTTATAAATCAGTACAAACATGACTGTATAAAGGCCCAGCGTGTTAAGCAGTGTGGGGACCTGAAAAAAACGGTGCCAGTAGCTGAATAAGGTGCAGGCGAACGCAAGGAGTAAAAGTGGTGCCAGTGCAATTGGTACGGCATTCAGGGCTGTGATCCTGCTGAATTCTACTGAGCCGAGTGTCCAGCCACCATCTCGATGATTCCTTTCCGGTATCAGTTTTAATCTGGTGGGACGGGCATTTAACAGCAGTCCCAAAAGCAGATGGCTGACCTCATGTAATACTACGCCCGGCCACCCGAACAGAAAGACCATTACTATGTTGGTTTGATCTGCCCAGCGCCGAATTATGAACAGCAATAAGATCAGTGTCATGCCAGCTACATGCCAGGTTGGATATGTTTCAGCCAGTATAAATTCCAGTCAGAGGCCTCTTGGACGGCTTTAAAAGTATAAAGTTATAGCTGATTTGATAATAGACTTTGGAATGTTTTATGTCGAGTTCTGATGTTGATAAACTAATTGAAGTAAAAAGACAGAAGTCACAATTATCTTAGTTTGAAAACTACTGTACCAAAATCATGGAGGATTAAAGTATGTTGTCGACGCTCTACACGTTTCTGGAGAAGAACTTCTTTAATTCGTTGACCAAGAAACTGGCCGGGAATCTGTTTTTTCTGGTTACGATTCAGTTTCTAATGGTAGCCATTGTATATTATAACAACGGCTCAGCAGGTGACGCTGTACAGCTGGCTAAATCCCAGAAAGATGTAATCCAAATATATACATCCGCTGCGCAGAACAACCACAACATCCTCCTGATTCTCTCTGCCATCTCCCTGCTGGCTGCCATATCGGCCACCTTCTTCCTCCGCTATATGATCGTCAGACCCCTGAAAAACCTGTCTACCTCCTTTGCCTCACAGGATCTTTCCCAGGATGCACCTCTGGAGACCTGGGACGAAATCCGCGAAGTGGCCCAGAACACAAACCAGTTCAGGGAAGAGATGCGCGCGGTTCTCTGTGAAACCCAGAAAATGACTCTCAAAATTGCTGTGGAATGTGCCAAGGTCAACAAGAAGGTCAAAGACTCCCACGGCAATGCTACCCGTCAGGGCGAACTGGCCGAAGTAATCCTGACCGCCAGCAAGGAAGCCGGCCAGGCCATCGCCGAAATAACCCAGAGCACCCAGGGTATCTCCTCCTCCATCGACCAGAACTTCCAGACAGCAGAAAACTCCATGCGTGAACTGCAGGGTGTTACCAGCAACATCAACATGATCGGCGTAAAACTGACTAATTTCGGTACCACCGTTGAAGGACTGAACACCAACTCCGAGAAAATCAGGGACATCGTCTCTTTGATCGAAGACATCTCCGACCAGACCAACCTGCTGGCCCTGAATGCCGCCATCGAAGCAGCCCGGGCAGGCGAGCATGGACGCGGATTCGCCGTTGTCGCCGATGAGGTGCGGGCCCTGGCCGAACGTGTCAACAAAGCCACCAAAGAGATCTCCAAAAACATTGATGAAATGCTTCGCAATGTAAAAGGCACCCAGAAAGAAACCCAGGAAATCAACGAATACACCTTCCAGACCAAAGAAGTAGTAGACAAAACCGCCGTACACTTTGAAAACCTCGTCCATGACTCGGAAAACAACAGCTCTCAGCTGACCCGAATTGCCTCTGCTACCGAAGAAATCTCCGTCACCAACGACGAAATCAATCGTCAGATTGACGACATCCATGGTCTGAGTACCGGCACCCTGACCCTCCTAAAAGATGCCACCACCTTTACCTCTGACTTGAGCAAAATTACAGAAGAAATGCTGGAAAGGACTTCCCGTCTCAAAACCGGCAAAGGTAAAATCGAAGAGATCGTCGCCTGGGCCATGGCCAAACGTGACTTTTACCAGAACAAGCTGACCGAATATCAGGCAAACGGCATCAACGTCCTGGACCGTAACTACAAACCGGTTCCCAACACCAATCCCCAGAAGTTCAGTGTTGCCTACAACTCAATCTTTGACAGGGAGCTACAACAGGAGTTTGAACGCGGGCGTGATTCCGTTAAAGGTGCTTCCTATTCTCTACTGACAGATCTTAACGGATATATCGGTACACATCACTGCAGCAGCCAGAAACCGCTGACCGGCAACTATGAAACAGATCTAGTGGGAAGTCGCGAAAAGAGAATCTTCTTTTCCACAAATGCTGAAATCCGCCGGTCCAAAAACACCATGCCATTCCTGCTGCAAACCTATACGCGTGATACCGGCGAACTTGTTTCCGATCTCTCTTTGCCGATCTATGTCAATGGTTCCCACTGGGGGGCATTTATCACCGGCATCAAGCCGGAAATCTTGATGGCAGATTAGTAGGCTTTGTTATTTTTTGATGCATAATACATTTAAAGGCGATTTTACCTTTTCAATCGGTGAAATCGCCTTTTTCATTAGATCCTTTGTTTTACCTGCGCTGGTTTTTTTACATCTGTAGAATACAGGAAGGGCTGTCAAATCTCGGGTTGTTCACAAGATCGGGGGCTTCGTGTGCCACCATCAGATCAGATTGATAGGGTTGATATAGCCTTTGCAGTTCGATGGGGTGTTGGACATTTTTATCCAGCCAAAAAGCGAACTCATCCGGTGGCAGTATGACCGGCATTCTATCATGGATCGGTTGAATCAAATCATTAGAAGACGTGGTAAGGACACAGCAGGTTTCAATTTCAGTGCCGTCTTCTGTTTTCCAGCTTTCCCAGACGCCGGCAAACCCCATGATTCCACTATTAAGCAGACGGACATAATACGGTTGTCGACGATCGTCTTCAATCTTCCACTCAAAGAATCCGGTCGCAGGAATTATGCATCTGTTGTGTTTGATTGCATGGTTGAAAGCCGGTTCTTCATGGACAGTCTCGGAGCGGGCGCTGATCATTGGCTGATTGTTGTCTTTATGTCTGCCAGTGGTCATGCCCCAGTTTAGCAGGTCAAGTCTGTTGTGGTCTTCGATATGACGCACATTGGCAACGTTTTGACCGGGGGCTATGTTGTATCGCAGGGCCAAATCTGGGATTTCCTGGAGATTGAATGTTTTTGCAATGACTTCCGGGGTGGCATTAAGAGTAAACCGTTCACACATACAAAGTTCCCTTTTCTATTCTTGAAAATATAAAAGCCCATCAGAACCTTCGATGGGCTTTCTGTTATTTATTTATCTGGTCTTCCATCGCTGGAATATATCCGGTCGGTTTTTTAACCGGATTAGTTATTAACCTTATTTTACTGGTCCCACTTGGGCGGAGTGTCTTCCATAAGCTAAGTATACCCTCCTCTAAGCTGAATTTACTTCCTTGTTTCTGACTGCATTATACCACCTGAAAGCTGAAATAAAAGTCTTAAAATTTTTTATTTTAAAGAATGATTGCAAGCCTTGGGAGAAACATCTGAAATTGTTGGTTGAAATATACTTTGGATAAATTTACACGGCCTGAATAAAAAGCAGAATCATGTGTCGGTCTGTATAACAAAAAATCGGACTATATCGGAGAATTGTTATGAATCCATAAGCGGAAAATCCTGTCCTGCTTGTGATTAAATGTGACTTGAACAATAATTTGGTAACCAAAGGAAGCATAACATCCGCACGGAGTACAGGAACCTGATTTGTTTTACTGGAATACCTGCCTATTTGAGGAGGCATAATGTTGCCAGAAGTTCAGAATAGAATTTTCAACCAGCATTGAACTTTCAGCCATTTGTTGAACCATAAGCTTGCTAACTTGCTTTAAATCATATGCTTTGCAATTTGGTAAGCATATGATTCAAGCCACAAAAAATAATATCCAGCTTGTGATTTTAAGCTGTTGTAGTATAATTTTAATTATAAAATGGAAGCATAAAGTGGAAAATAGTTCAAGCTTGGCTCATTGAAACTATTGTCAAGATCTCTACATCAATTTAATATTTCTGCAGGTACACCAGAATGAGTTAGCAAATTGCCATCTTGAACGTGAGCGTCTTTGAGCCGATATTGGTTGTCTTTTGCAAAGGACTATAGGTTATATAATCAGAACAAGGATAAGCACCCTTCAATGCATAATGTGCATCATTATTTCCCCACAACAGCATTATTCTGGTGTTATAAGAGGTTCAAACACTCAATTTACCTTGACGGTGGCTCAAGATAAGAATCAACAATATCACCCAAGCAAAGATGTTCTTCTTCCGGTAGGAAAATGGAATCGTTTTCAGTGTTATCAAAAGTATCTGTAGCAGACTATTTCCAAGACTGGGAGGGCTGAATGACAGACAACTGCAGTGCTAAGACAAAAGCTGACTCTCAGGAAAATAAGTTGGCCAAATTTTATCTGGATCAAGTGCCGTTCTGCGCCTTCAGGTTGGACGAGGATGGCCGCATCCTTTATGCCAATCATAAAGCTTGCGATTCGCTCGGTTATTCGCAGACAGAACTCTTAGATATGTCTGTTTTTGATATCGATTCCGTCACAAATCATCAAGAATGGTCCTCCATGTGGCAAAAGTTATGTGCCGATGGCTCTCATACTTTCGAAAGCCAGCATCACCGAAAGGACGGCACGGTTTTTCCGATTGAAGTAACTGCAACAATGCTTGAATTCGAGGGCTGTCGCTATTCTATGGCCCTTACCAAAGACATCACGGAAAGTAAGCTACTTAATGAATCGTTGAATATTATAAGATTCATCTTTGATAATTCTCCACTCGGCATTTTCCTGATCAGAGACGGTGGCCATATCACCAATGTCAACGAGTATGCCTGCCGGTATCTGGGGTACACCAAGGAAGAACTCTGCCAAATGAATGTCCTTGATATCGATTGCGGTTTTTCTCCACAGGATCTCGATCAGGTATGGATTCGGCAGCAGAATAAAAAAAACACAGACACTTTTGAGACCGCCCACCGCAAAAAAGACGGTACTGAATTCCCCGTCGAAGTTACTGGAATTGTTTTGGAATTAGGTGGCATACCTTATAGCGTCTCGTTTGCTAAAAATATTACCGATCGTAGAGAGGCTGAAAAACAACGCTTCAAGATGGAAGCTCACATTCGCGATGTCCAGAGAATCGAGTCGTTAGGAACACTGGCTGGCGGTATTGCCCACGATTTCAACAATATTCTAGCCGCAATTTTAGGGTATGCCCAGCTAGCGCAATTCAAATGCCAGGCCGATTCCAGCCTCAATAAATATATGTCCGAAATATTTAAAGCTGGTAATCGTGCAAAAGAACTGGTCCAACAAATTCTATTGTTCAGTCGTCAGGGGAGTTCGGAAAAAAGACCAATTGATATCGGCAAGGTTGTTAATGAGGCTCTAAAATTAATCAAAGCGACCATGCCGGCGAATATCGCAATCTTGAAGAACATCTCAGACAATCTTGCTCCGGTCTTCGCCAGTGAAATACAAATCCACCAGATCGTAATGAACCTGTGTACTAATGCCTATCATGCCATAAATGCCACGGATGGTATCCTTGATGTGAGCCTGAAAGCTATCAGTATCCTGGACCAAGATACGCAAAGTTATACTGGTATGAAGCCAGGACGTTACATCCTGCTTTCCATTGGTGACAACGGATGTGGCATTTCACCGGACATAATCAACCGAATTTTCGACCCCTATTATACCACCAAGCCCACCGGCGAGGGTACAGGCCTGGGACTCTCCACTGTGTACGGCATTGTCAATGATCACGGTGGCAGCATCAATGTATACAGCGAGGTTGGCATCGGTACGACATTCCACGTATTTTTTCCAGCCGCCGATACAGCTACAGAAATGGTAGTCGAGCAAGCTGACCAACTTCCAACGGGCAATGAGTGTATTCTCTTGGTAGATGACGAAAAAACATTGATTGACCTCGGTCGGAAATTGTTGGAACGGCTTGGTTATAGAGTGGAAACCAGGGTAAGCTCCACAGAGGCCCTTGAGGATTTCCGATCAGATCCTCAAAAATACGATCTTATTGTCAGCGATATGACCATGCCGAAGATGACAGGTGATGACATGGCCCGGAAGATGAAAGCTATCCGGCCCAATATTCCCATCATATTGTGCAGCGGATTCAGTGACCGAATTCACGCCCAAACAATGAAGGCCATCGGTGTAAGCGCTGTTCTCATGAAACCAGTAATATATGCAGATTTGGCCCATACAGTTCGCCAGGTTTTAGAGGGCGGTTTGTTAAGTAGCAGGCCTGAGAGTCCGGGGAGATGAGACCAACAAGAATGGATTCTTCGTGCAAAAATTGGGGTGGCGCTTCCATAACTACCTGATGGAGCTTATGCTCTCAATTTTTTAACACTTTAATAAATGCGCAGATTGCTGAGACGAACTTATTTTTAAAATAATATGTTATTTAATTAAACTCTGGTTAAAATGAAAGTTCAATTCCAATGGAAAACGCCAAAATTTTAATAGTTGATGACGATGAAATGTTGCGACAGATGCTGACAATATACCTGGAGCAATTGAATTATAATGTAGTTTGCGCCCACAACGGTCAGGAAGCCCTAGCTCAACTGGCTAGTGCCCCAGTGAATTTAGTTGTTTCAGATCTGATGATGCCTGAAATGGATGGTATTCAGTTGATGCATTTGGCTAAAGAACTATATCCTTTACTTCCTTTCATTATGTTGTCGGGCCAGGGGAGCATTGAAGGAGTTGTGAAAGCTATTAGTCAGGGTGCCTTTGATTTTCTGGAAAAACCGATCAATTTCGATAAATTCAATGTTTCAATCAAGCGGGCTTTGATGTTCGGCCGTCTTGCCGGGGAGAATGCTCAATTTCGTGAGCATTTTAGTGAGCGATTCAGCTTTCATAATATAGTTACTCGTGCTACTTCCATGCGAAAGGTGCTGGAATTAGCCGAGCGTGTGACAACTTCACCACTTACGACGGTCAGTTTGTCAGGTGAAAGCGGTTGCGGCAAAGAAGTATTGGCTCGCGCGATACACTTTGAGTCCGGCTGTTTGCCATCTAATTTCGTAGCAGTGAACTGTGCCGCTATTCCCGAGGCTTTGTTGGAAAGCGAACTTTTCGGTCATGTACGTGGTGCTTTTACCGGCGCAGAGCGAGATCGGGAAGGAAAGTTTGAGGTTGCCAGGAATGGAACTCTGCTTCTCGACGAAATCGGTGATATGCATCTTTCGCTTCAAGCCAAACTATTACGCGTACTGGAAGAACGCACTTACGAAAAAGTAGGCTCCAATATTTCATTGCCAGTAGATTTCAGGGTGATCGTGGCAACCCATCGTGATTTGCAAGCGCTTGTTCAAAAGGGTGTTTTTCGCGAAGATTTGTACCATCGAATTAACGTCATACCGATAGAAATCCCCCCCCTGCGCGAACGCATTGAAGATATTCCGTTACTGGTTGACCATTACCTCAATCTCAGCCGCAAGCATCAGGGGAAGGAACTTCCCGGAGTTGCCAAGAAAGCAATGGACATATTAAAAGCCTACTCTTGGCCCGGTAATATCCGCGAGCTGCGAAATGTTCTCGAATATGCGACCATATTAGTTTCTGATGAGTTGATTCGCGCTGAGCATCTTCGCTTTCACTTTGCCCACTCAACAACTAACTCCCATGGGACAGGTATGAACGAGTATCATATAAACTTGTCAACTGAAGATCTTTCTCTATCTGCCATAACTGATAAAGTTTTGGAGATTACACTTCAGTGCGTATTCCGGTCGAATCCGGCCACTGTTCCGGTGGGAATCCGGCCACCGTTCCGACGGGAATCCGGCCGGCATTCCGATTTGATTCCGGCCACCATTCCGGAGCAATCCGGCCAGTGTAATATGAGAGTGTAGTCGCGGGGTAACTCCAACAGGTATCCTGTCTTCCTTGATTGATAACAAGGAGGGCGTGATGCCGAGAGAAAGAGTTACCATGCGAAAGATACAAGAGATACTTCGCCTTGTCTGGTCATGTAACCAGAGCAGGCGTGATACAGCAAGAACCTGCGGTGTCGGCAAAAGCACCGTAGACGATATAATCATCCGTGCTTCTGCCTCCGGCCTTTCCTGGCCTTTTGATCATGATGAAGAGACTCTTGAGAAGCTTCTTTATCCTCCGCTTGCCCATTCCGTTTCCCGCAAGCATAAACAGCCTGATTGGCAGGCTCTGCACGATGAGCTTGTAAAACACAAAAGCCTTACGCTCATGCTGTTATGGCAGGAGTACAAGGTTGGTGAGCCTTCCGGTTACCAATACAGCCAGTTCTGCGATCTGTACCGGCAATGGAGAAAGAAACTCGACCGCTCCATGCGCCAGGAACACCGTGCCGGTGAGAAGTACTTCGTCGATTACAGTGGGCAGACGATACCTATTGTTAATCCCTCCACCGGCGAAGTATGGGATGCCCAAATGTTTGTGGGTGTCATGGGCGGCAGCAACCACACTTTTGCCGAAGCTACCAGAACGCAATCACTTGCCGATTGGACCGGCTCCCATGTCAGAGCATTTAGATTCATGGGTGCGGTTCCTCATTGCATAGTACCGGACAACCTGCTTTCCGGTGTTACCAAAACCTGCCGGTATGAACCTGACTTAAACCCCACCTACCTGGAACTTGCCACCCATTACGGCACCGCAGTCATTCCAGCCCGAGTACGCCATCCCAAAGACAAAGCCAAGGTTGAAGGCGGTGTTCTGATTGCCCAGCGTTTCATTCTGGCTGGACTCAGGAATCGGACCTTCTTCAGTTTGGCTGAGGCCAATGCAGCCATAAAGGAACGTTTGATCCTTCTGAACAATCGCCCTTTTAGAAAACTACCTGGATGCAGGCAAAGCCGGTTCGAGGAGATTGATCTACCAGCCATGCTGCCTTTGCCGGAAACCATCTACCAGTATGCTCAGTGGAAGAAGGCCAGAGTGCATATTGATTACCATATCGAGCTGGAAGGTCACTTCTACAGCGTTCCCCATCGATTGGTTAGAGAACAGGTTGATGTCCGTTACACCGAGACAACTGTTGAATGCCTCTACAAGGGAAACCGTATAGCCTCTCATGTCAGATCGTTTATCCAAGGCAAGCACACCACCACACCGGAACATATGCCCAAGTCTCACAGGGAGTATGCCGAATGGACACCTGAACGAATTATCTCATGGGCAGCCCAGAGCGGTAAGGCCACAGCGCAAGTCGTTGATTCAATCCTGTCCAGAAGAGCATATCCGGAACATGGCTTCCGTTCCTGTATGGGGATCATCTCTTTAGGGAAACGCTTCACCAAAGAAAGATTGGAAGCTGCCTGTGAAAGAGCTCTTTCCATAAAGGGCATCAGCTACAAAAGCATCAAATCTATTCTGGAAAACAATCTGGATCAGACAGTTTTACCCCGACAACCGGAACTGATTGCAGTCTCGCACGAAAACATCAGAGGTACAGACTACTACAGCGGCGAAAGGAATCACCATGCTGACACAACAAACCATCGAGAAGTTGAACACCATGAAACTCACAGCCATGGCCAAGGCATTTGCGGATCAGATGCAATGCCCGGACATGGCATCACTGACCTTTGAGGAACGCTTCGGCCTGATAGTTGACTATCAGATGACTGAACTGGAAAACCGACGAATGCAGAACCGACTCAGGACGGCCAAACTCAGACTGTCTGCCTCGATCGAGGACCTGGACTTCCGACAGGGACGAGGCGTTGACCGCTCACAGATTATGTCTCTGGCCCAGAATCAGTGGGTCAAGAGTCATCACAATATCCTGGTTACCGGACCAACCGGTGTCGGAAAAAGTTATCTGGCATGCGCTCTGGCTCAGAAGGCCTGTCGGGATGGATATACAACTCTCTACCAGAGATTGCCAAGGCTTCTTCAGGATATTGCGGTATCCAGGCTCGATGGCCGCTATAACAAGCTGATTACACCAATCATCAAGTGCGAGGTACTGATCCTGGATGATCTCCTGATCTCTCCGCTAACAAGAGAAGAACAACGGGAACTCCTGGAGATTGTAGAGGAGCGTTATGATCGAAAGGCAACTGTGGTTACCAGCCAGCTTCCGGTGAAAGCCTGGCATGATGCCATGCAGGACCCAACCTTGGCTGACGCCATATTGGACAGGCTGGTACACAACGCATATAAACTTGAATTAAAGGGTGAATCAATGAGACGAAAACGATCATCACTTGACCAGAAAGCCAACCTTGTGACAGAGTAAAACAAGTACCCTGTGACTCTCTCTCGTCACTGGCCGAAATCACCGGAACGCTGGCCGGATTCACAGCGGAACGGTGGCCGAAAAAACCTCAGGCCGACTGGCCGCTTTCACCGGAATACGCA
>JBGSQR010000132.1:0-2088 GCA_041737975.1 Geobacterales bacterium
AGGGTATCAAGAACCTCTATGCTCATACGGGGCATTTTTTTCTGCATTTTCAGATGATCCAGATAAAAACAATATTCACAGCGCATATTGCAATCGGCACCAGCCGGCTTTATTAAAATGGTAAATGGTTTATTCATTATATAGTTATTTTAGCCTTTCTTTGTATTTTTGAAAACTCCTCATCCCTGAATAACCTTAAAAAAGTGATTGAAAAAATAACTGGGGCAATGCTTGATATTGAGTAAATGTTTACCGGGGAGCAAGGTGGTATGGGTGTTTGTTTCGAAATGAAATTTGCTAATTCTGTGCCAGGAGTGTATAATGAATTTCAAGAATAAGGCATGTTCTGGATCGGATGATGAAAGGGTACATTCTTTAAGTCCCGGCAAACTTTCAAAAGTTGTCTCTCTCGCTGACCAAAAAATAAGGAAGCAGATGAAGTCATGAATAACAAATCACCTTCAGTACAGATAATTGCCCGCTCCGCCGGGGCGTTCTACCTCTTCATTATTCTCGCAGGGATCTTCGGACAAATCATTGTTCGAGGGTCACTCATTGTTCCTGGCAACCCTTCGACGACTGTGGCGAATATCGCTGCTTCAGCATATCTATGGCGCTTGGGCGTCTTCGGGGACATCCTGATGCACCTATGTGATATTCCGGTTATGTTCCTTCTGTACCGTCTCTTTCGGCCTGTCAGTGAAGGCATCGCAATGACAGCCCTGGGTTTCAACCTGATCCAGACTGCCGTCCTCGTAGTAAATAAGATAACCCTCATTATTCCCCTGGTCTTACTTGAAAAGTCTCCCGTCGGAGCGGCCTTTAACCCTGAACAAATCAACAGTCAGGCCATTTTTTGGATCGATGTCCACAACTACGGCTTCAGTCTGGGATTGATATTTTTTGGAACGGCTTGCCTCCTCTACGGCTCGCTTCTTTTCAAATCAACCTACTTTCCGCGAACAATCGGCGTGCTCGTGAGTTTGGCGGGTCTGAGCTATATTATCAACAGTTTTACACTGATACTCGCACCGGAACTATCCGGATCTGTTACCCCCGTTCTGGTCATTGCGTTGGTCGGCGAGATGTCATTCACTCTCTGGTTGTTGATAAAAGGTGTTAAAGTCTCTGAATTTGAAAAAGCGGAATCTGCAAGGTTAGCGGGGGTATCGCATGATTGACAAACTGACTTTCTGGTTTCAGTGCAATTATGATTGTTACGAAGGGGTTCGTCCGATCTTCATTTATTGTATGTGGATACTTTTTGGATTGATAATTCTGGTGCTTGGAAACGCTGCTTGGGGCTATGTTCTCCCGCTGCGTGGTCCCTGGGAGCCTTACGAAGGCGTAGCCGGTCTTGGACTACTTCAGCCTCTGAAAATGATACCGGGCATCCTCTTGGTGGTGATCTGTATGTTCCAGTCTTTTCGCGAGCGGGCTTGCATGTTAATCCGGTGTAAGTCTGACCTTTCGTTAATTGGGAGAATTTGAATGTTATCTAACGTAGCAATATTATTGTTTGATGCTGAAAATACACACATAAATGCTTTTTCAGAACCTATGTATAAAGAACTTTGTGAGTATTTGGCTGAGAAAAAATTAAATATTTCCACAATCGTATTCAACGGTACTAATTACAAATATATTAATGATCAAATATCAAGAAATGATTATATCCTTGTTTGGATTGATCCCATAGACCGAAAAAGAGATATGGGTAAATTGGATGATATCCTGCGGTTTCATAATGCTAAGGGAGTTAAAATATCTGGACACCCAGATTCTATTAGTAAAATCGGCACCAAAAGAATATTGTATGATATGAGAAATACGTCATGGTCGAATGATGTTTGTATGTATGAATCAAGAAGTGATTTTGAATTGAATTTTGATAAATCATTTCAAATTAATCCGATTCGTGTAGTAAAACAATATAGAGGAAATGATGGCAAAGGAATTTATAAAATAGTAAAGGAAAATAGTTTCTATAAAATACTGGAAGCGGCAAAAACAAGCGACGAGAAAATAGTTTCCTTTAACGATTTAGTTAAAATCCTGTTCAATGGTCAAGATGCAATTATTATAAAT
>JBGSQR010000149.1:0-5822 GCA_041737975.1 Geobacterales bacterium
CGACCCAAACCCCCGTAACCATCTGGGGAGTATATCCCACAAACCAGGCATCCTTGTAATCATCCGTTGTACCGGTCTTTCCGGCCGCAGGGCGTTCCTGGCTGAATTTCTTGAGACTCTTGGCCGTGCCGTAGGTCAGGACATCTTTGAGGATATCGGTTGTCACAAAAGCCGTAGCCGGTGCAATCGATGCCGTAACTACCGGCTGGGTTTCAGTCCAGGCCTGCTTGTTCTGATCAAAGATACGGATAATGGTTCGCGCTTCAGGACGCGAACCATTGTTGGCCAGCGGAGCATAGGCCGTAACCAGTTCGCTGAGTGTCACATCTTCCGTACCGAGCGCCAGGGACAGATCATTCGGCTTGCGCAGCGCCAACCCAAACCTGGTTGCATAATCAACGAAATTGTTCACACCTATGGTATCCAGCAGCCTGACCGTAATGACATTATTAGAATAGGCCAGCGCCTTCCTGAGAGACAGATCACCATAATGCTCACTGCCATAGTTAAGTGGTTTCCAGATCTCACCATTGCCACGATTGTAGCCCACAGGGGTATCGTTCAACACTGTGGCTGCGGTAAAACCGTTATCCAGTGCTGCGGCATAGATCAACGGTTTTATAGATGAACCGGGCTGCCGTTTGGCTGTAAAGGCCCGGTTATAAGGGCTTTTGATATAATCAACTCCACCGACCGCCGCCAGCACATCGCCGTTCGTCGGGTCCATACTGACCAGTGCGCCCTGCAGGTTCGGGGAAATCTTCTTTACTCCATCCGCCAGTGCCTTTTCTGCCAGCAGCTGCAGCTTGAGGTCCATGGCTGTGGTGACTTCCAGCCCACCCTGGTCAATAATTCCGGTACCATAGATTTCAACCAGCTTAGCGCGAATATGAGCCAGATAGTACATGGCCTGATTTTGCGGTACAACCTTGACAGCTGTGCCGCGTAATTTTTTATGCTGCTTGGTGTCAATCCATTCCAGGTCCAGCATACGCTTGAGAATCACATCTCGGCGCTGGGCAACCTGAGCCGGTTTGCCCAACGGATTATAGCGGCCCGGATTTTTAGGTACTCCGGCCAGCATTGAACATTCGGCGTCAGTCAACTCCTCTGGATATTTATCAAAATAGATCCGGGCCGCCTGTGTAATTCCCCAAGCCCCATGACCGTAATATATTTCATTGAAATACATCTCCAGGATCTGCTTCTTGCTGTAAGTCTTCTCGAACTCCAGCGCCATTTCGGCTTCCTTGATCTTCCTGTCGATGGTCTTTTCGCTGGTCAGAAACTTGTTCTTGATCAGCTGTTGAGTAATGGTCGAGCCCCCCTCGGCCATCCTTCGTTTAACGACATTTTTGACCATTGCCCGGGCAATCCCTCGATAATCAATGCCGGAATGCTCATAGAAACGGGAATCTTCAACGGCAATCAACGCCTTTTGCAGGAAAAACGGGATTTTTTCGATCGGGGTCCAGTATCTTTTATCGGAAAGAATTCTCCCGGCGAATTTCCCCTGACTATCAAAAACCTTGATCGAACTATATCCGACCGGCGCGGGAGGATAAGTGGCAAAAGGCTCCAGGGCAAAAGCCGAGGAAACAAAAAACAACACCAGAAACAAACCGGACAAGACAAGACGGTGCAGCTTTATCAATTTAGAATCTGTATGAGACATAAAGATTTTCTCTTCTCTCTTCTGGATATATTTTATGAGGATTCTGTCACAACTCCTTAATTGCAGCAAGTCAAAGATAAACTGGCCATATGGATCATCTCAATATCTTAAAATCATTGAGTTATATCGTAGAATTAGATATCCTGAAGTTTTAGCGGTATACTTAACAAGAAAATCGGTTTCATGGAGAATTACATATTGAAAAAACTTCTCACATGGTTATCAGTTGGCTTATTGACAACCGCCCTGCTCGACCCGATCATTTATTCAATGCTGGAACAGCCGATTCCGTGGCCAAGAGACCTGGCCATGGCCGCTGCCGGATGCTGCGGGCTGTATCTGTTGTACAAATATCGCAACGACCTATAACTGGTGACTATGAAAACAAAATACAGTTTTTACCCTAACGAATCAGCCATCGGCATCGACCTGGGTGGCACCAAAACCGAATCAATTCTGCTGGCACCGGACAACTCCATTCTCTGGCGACAGCGCAGACCCACCCCACGAGCTGACGGATATCAAGCCACGCTGACCAATCTTGCAGAAATGATCCATGAAGCCGCCGCCAAACTCTCTCCTGAAACTTCCTATACAATAGGTATCGGCATACCCGGCTCGATTGACAACGCAACCGGCTTGGTACGCAACGCAAACTCCACCTGCCTGATCGGGCAGCCTTTGCAAAAGGATCTCGAACATTTAATCGGCCATACGATTCGCATTCGCAACGATGCCGATTGTTTTACCCTGGCAGAATGTCACTCCGGCTCGGCTCACGGTTACGGCCTGGTATTCGGGGTTATCATGGGCACCGGCTGCGGCGGCGGTCTCTGCATTGACGAAGTAGTCCGGGAAGGTGCCCACCGGATTGCAGGTGAATGGGGGCATATGGTTGTCGCTCCGAACGGTGCCCAGTGTTACTGCGGCAAGCGCGGCTGCATTGAAACCCTGATCAGCGGCTCCGGTGTTGAAACGGCCTATTTCAGAAAGTATGGCAAGAGACTGAGCATGGATGAAATAGTTACAGAGGCAAGGCTGGGCGAACAACAATGCAGGGAAACTTTTGACCGTTTTCTGGACGACTTCGGGCGCTGCCTGGGAGGGCTGATCTCCATACTTGATCCCGATGCTGTGGTACTGGGCGGCGGGCTCTCCAACATTGATGAATTGTATACTACCGGAATTGAGCGTGTCAGGCATTACGCCTTCCATGACAAACTGCAAACACCGATCCTGAAGAACCGGCTGGGAGATTCTGCCGGTGTTTTCGGGGCAGCATGGATCGGGCAGACATGAGTGAAGAATCCCTGGAAATTCCACTGGACAGAATCAATCCGGAAACACTGCGCATGATGATTGAAGAGTTTGTCACCCGCGAATGGAGTGAACTGACCGATTCGGATCACACCCTGGACGAGAAAATTGAACAGGTCATGCAGCAACTGAAAAGCAGGCGAGCACGGGTTGTTTACGACAGCGTATCCGAGAGCTGGAACATAATCCCATCACGATAAATATTACTGGAGGAATCACATGAAAATACTAGCCATCAACGGCAGCCCGCGAGGCATGCAGGGTAATACGGGACGTCTGCTGGAAGAGGTACTGAACGGAGTCAAACAGGCCGGGGTCGAAGTCGAAATTCTCAATCTGAAAACCTTGACCGTGCAGCCATGCGTTGCCTGCGATATCTGTCACAAAACAGGAGTCTGCGGCATCAAGGACGATTATGAAATGATCAAGAACAAATTGCTGGCCTGCGATGGCTTCATAATTGCGAGCCCCAATTACATCTACAGCGTAACGGCACAATTAAAGGCAGTTTTTGACCGCTGCAACGGCCTGATGCACTGTGCGGCCCTGGAGGGTAAGTACGCTGCAGCTGTTGAAACCTCCGGCGGAGGCGAAGATCAGGATGTGCTGGACTACATGGGCAAATTTATCAATATGACTGGAGCTGTCACGGTTGGCGGCGTAGGTTCTGCTGTTGTCGGCATCAGAAAATTCCCGGAAGAGGAAAACCTGTTTGCGAGAGCCCGTGAACTGGGGCAGGAACTCTGTCTGAGCATCCGCGATAAGAAAGCCTTTCCAATACAGGAACCTTTCAGACAGGGATTCAAGTCCCACATGGCCGGTCTGGTCGATGTCATGAAGGACGAGTGGGTATTTGAACACGAATTCTGGTCAAAAAAGTGATTTGATTCAATTCAACGAAAGGAAGGACATTATGAAACTGTTTTCAAGCTGCCGTATCGGCGACACAGAACTTAAAAACCGCGTGGTCATGTCACCGATGACAAGATCAAGAGCACCAGGCAACCTGCCCAACGAGCTGATGGCCGAGTATTATGGCCAAAGGACCGGAGCCGGGCTGATAATTACAGAGGGGACATCACCCTCTCCCAATGGTCTGGGATATGCACGCATACCTGGCATCTCATCACCTGAACAGACCGGGGGCTGGGAATTGACAACCAAAGCTGTCCACGACAAAAACGGGAAAATATTCATTCAGTTGATGCATGCCGGCAGGGTAGGCAGCATTTTCAATCTGCCAAAATCAGCTGAGCTGATTGCACCGTCGGCCGTTGGCATGAGTGGAGTTATCTGGACCGACAGCCAGGGCGAGCAGCCTTACGACATGCCGCGCGAAATGACCACCGGTGATATCAGGCAAACCATCCAGGAATATGTCAAGGCATCAATGAATGCCGTTGCCGCTGGATTTGACGGCGTGGAAATACATGGCGCCAACGGTTATCTGATCACCCAGTTCCTCGATCCCGGCTCCAATCGCCGCAATGACGAATATGGCGGAGACCCGATCCGGCGTAACCGTTTTGCACTTGATGTCGCCGCAGGTGTTATTGCCGCCATCGGCGCCAGTCAAGTCGGTATCCGCCTGTCACCTTACGGAGTATTTAACGACATGAGCGGAACCTATGAAGGAATAGCAGAGCAATATACCGCACTAGCTGAGGAGCTTGGCAAACTGGGACTGGCCTACATGCATCTGGTCGATCATTCAGCCATGGGTGCGCCCAAGCCTAACCCCGCAACAGTCAGCGCCATGTGCCGGGCATTCCGGGATGCCGGTGGGAAGGCAATCATACTTTCCGGTGGATATGATCGGGAGCGTGCCGAAGCTGACCTGCAAAGCGGCGATGCGGACCTGATCGCCTTTGGTCGTCCATTCATCTCCAATCCGGATTTCGTGGAAAGACTTAAAAATGGAGACACACTGGCAGAGCCTGACCAGACGACCTTTTACACACCAGGCCCGGCTGGATATACGGATTATCCGGCCATTAGCTAAAAATAAGTTTTGCATCGGAGTCAGCATGTCCAAGGGCTATAAGGCAAACAAAGAACGGATGGAAGAGATCGGCACCTTTGGGAAAAGCATTGGCAAAAGGGCCGGCTTTAAATGCGAATGGTGCGATAGAAAGGAAGATCTGCGGGTCTGGGATTACAAA
Source organism: Geobacterales bacterium (assembly GCA_041737975.1). Taxonomy (GTDB): domain Bacteria; phylum Desulfobacterota; class Desulfuromonadia; order Geobacterales; family Pseudopelobacteraceae; genus JBGSQR01. The sequence goes on from JBGSQR010000149.1 coordinate 5,155, forward strand.
CCGGACCAGGATCTGTCCATGGAAACACTGGCCATGCTTTGCCGTAACTGCCGGGAGCTGGCAGATGGCCGAAAAGCCGACCAGAACGAGCTGAGAGGCCTCCGCAATGCCCTCTGGAGCAATATTCCCGCTATTGCTGAAGGTGTTGCAAAAACACTGGCCCAGTGTAACCAGGCCTGGGTCAAGGAAGCCATCGAGGAGAGTTGTATCGATGAAGGGCTTAAAGAAGAACTTTTATCAAAAACGCAGATCTGGAAATGAAAAACCGGGCTTCTGGTTGTTAACCCAGAAGCCCGGTTTAAGTTTACGATGAAAATTTGCTGCCCAATGAATATTTACTTTTTACATTTTGATTTTTCACCAAAATCGCCAATTTTAGCCGGCTTTTCTCCGCCGCATTTAACCTGTTCACCGAAATCTCCGATACAGCAGGACGGTTTAACGACAGCAGCCTCTTCCGGCTCACCGAAATCTCCTATGTTTTCAGTGTTCACAGGTTCGGAGGCTGCCAATTCACCATAATCTCCTATGTTATCTTTATCTTCTGCGGCCTTTGCTTTTGCAGGCTCGCCAAAATCTCCAATTTTACATTTCCCCTTTACCGGGAAGGCCTTCTCACCAAAATCACCTATAACTGTTTCGTCTTTTGTGGAACATTTACCCATGCG
>JBGSQR010000155.1:0-2608 GCA_041737975.1 Geobacterales bacterium
CCAACCACAGGGCAATGCTGGGACTGGCCGTCCTCTATGAAATCAAAGGCAGTGACAGCGAAGCTCTCTCCTATTACACAAAGGCAAAAGATTCAAAAAAACCGGGCGCTTATCTGGCTCTAGCCGGTTATCACCAGAAAAAGAAAGATACCTCCAAGGCTTTGAAAGTTCTTGACGAGGCAATCAAGCTGGATGCTAAAGATTTGGCTGCTCTGGAGATGAAGGGTAGAATACTTGCTTCAGAGAAAAAATATAAAGATGCCATCAAGGTTTTTGAAGAGCTGGAAACTAAAAATGCTGAAAAGGGCATAGCGCTGAAGATTAATACCTATGTTGCCATGAAAGAGACCGATAAGGCTCTAGAGCAGGCCCGCAGGATTATTTCAAAATATCCGGCCTCTGCTCAGGGGTACATGGTATTGGCTTCAATCTATGAGAGCCAGAAAGATTACAGTAGCGCTATCAGCGAAATGAACAAGGGAGTCAGAGTTGATTCAAACAATCCACAGGCTCTGTTATATCTTGGCAATCTCTACGAGGCAAAGAAGGATTACAGCCAGGCCATGAATGCCTACACAGAGGCATATCATAAAAAGTCCGACTTCGTGCCAGCCTTGTTTGCACAAGGTGCGCTGCTTGACAGTACAGGCAAAAAGAAAGAAGCTATCGATAAATATAAGGCCGTATTGGCAAAGTCAGGCAGTTATGCCCCGGCTTTGAATAACCTGTCCTATCTTTATGCCGATGGTTACGGCAATAAGGATGAGGCACTGCGCCTTGCTATTTCTGCCTACAAAGTAGAACCCGGCAATCCCGGCGTCATGGATACATTAGGCTATGCTCTCTATAAAAACGGTCGCAAGGATGATGCAAAAAAGGTTCTGGAAAAGGCTGTAAAGCTTCTGTCAGGTAATCCGACTGTCAACTACCATATGGCGCTTGTTTACAAAGAGCTTGGAGATAAAGGGAACGCCAGGCAGTCTGCTGAAAAGGCCCTCTCTCTTGGTCCATTTCCTGATTCTGGCGCCGCTCAGAATCTACTGGCTGAACTGAAAAAATAAGAGCAAACGGACTTTATGGCTTTTTATGGAATAATTCTTGTAGCAGTTGATGCATTACTGGCAGTCATTTCGCTTTTGTCAGCTGCGTTATTACGTTTTAGGCAAGATGAAATAGCTGCTTACTGTGATGATAGTCAGTCTGTTTATATGCTGATAATACTAGTTTGGAGCATAATTTTTTCTTCCCATCTGATGGAAGTCTATGACCTGGACAGGATTAAGAAAAAACGTGAAATACTGATTAATATCGGTTTTGGAATAATTACATCGTTCTTCATGCTGTCAGTAATTTATTATCTGTTCCCGGAAACAATGCTTGGACGAGGTGTGCTGTTCCTGTCACTGGCAATATTCTGTTTTTTGCAATCATGTTGGCACATGATGTTCGCCAAATGGCACAGCAGTCCGCAATTTTCCAGGAAAGTTCTTATTCTTGGAAATGGTGAACTGGCTAAACAGATGGGTGAACTTGCTGAGTCAAATAACCGCAATTTTACACTGGCTGGTTATGCTTTGTGCAATAAAGATGATCTCAAAGCGCAAACATCAGCTCATGATACAAACCTTGTTTTTCTTGAGTGTGTTGACGGAATGGCTGACAATCTTCTGGATACTGCCATGCGTGTCAAAGCCGACATAATAGTAGTGGCCTTATCGGAAAGAAGAGGCGTATTTCCTCTTCAGGAAGTGCTCCGCTGCAAACTGAACGGTATCAATGTTCTGGATGCACCTTCTTTCTACGAAATGGTTCAAGGGAAACTGATGCTGGAATCCATAACTCCCAGCTGGTTTATCTTTTCCACCGGCTTTCTCAGGACAAATCTGTTCAGTATGTGTAAAAGGGCTATTGACGTAGTATTGTCCCTGACAGGTCTTATCCTGACCCTGCCGTTTTTTCCATTTATTGCGCTGGCAATAAAAGTTGATTCATCTGGTCCCATTTTTTTCAGTCAGATCAGGGTTGGAAATAATGAAAAGCCATTCAAGCTCTTCAAATTCAGATCAATGGCCCAGGATGCCGAAGCTAAAAGCGGAGCTGTCTGGGCTGTAAAAAATGATAACAGAGTCACAAAGCTGGGGCGTTTTTTGAGGAGTTCACGTATAGATGAAATACCTCAGATGATTAACGTACTGAAAGGTGATATGAGCTTTGTCGGGCCGCGTCCCGAACGGCCTGAATTTGTTGAAAAACTGAAGAAAGTGGTTCCATATTATTCAAAACGCCACTTCATCAAGCCGGGACTTACCGGCTGGGCACAGGTCAGATACCCATATGGAGCCTCCGTCGAAGATGCAATCGAAAAACTGCGCTATGATCTGTTTTACACCAAGAATATCGGACCTTTTTTAGATACGCTTATTTTTATAGAAACAATCAAGGTAGTTCTTTTTGGACGAGGGGCCAGATAGTTTCCACCTGAAACTCCGGATGACAAACTATTGTTTTCCGATTTGGAAACTAGATAAATAAACCTTATACAGGAGACATAAAATGGGAAAACGTGAAAATATCAAGATAGCTAAAAATACTCGCACAAATAATGGTG
>JBGSQR010000161.1:0-3463 GCA_041737975.1 Geobacterales bacterium
CTGGCTGTTTCGGCAAAATATCTCCACAAAGGCTTACGGCGCGGTTTACGCTCCTCGAAATAGTCACAGGACAGCTCCATGACCGCCTGCCGCACTTCCATTGAGCTGCTGGTGGCAGCCATCGGCTGACCGACGTGGACACAGACCCGATAGGGAGACAGTGCTGGAGGACGTGAAAGTAGACGTCCGTGGGCATAACTGAGGATACTGCCCCAGGCTCCGCCGATATAGATCGGGATAATCGGATAGCCGCTATTCTTGACAATGCGCTCAAAGCCGCCACGAAATTCACGCAGCATTCCGTTGCGGGTTAGAGCACCTTCGGCAAAAATACAGACCATGTAACCTTCATCAAGCGCCTGCCGGGCTCCCTTGATAAACTCCAGCAGACCTTTCTTGCCATCTTCCGATGAAACCGGAATAACACCCATCAACCTGAACAGACTATTCAGCAATGGGGTATTATAGATGCTGCGTTCCATAACGAAGCGGATGCGGCGCTGATTGGTGGCCGTCAGCAGCAGGGCATCCACCCATGTAACATGATTTGGTATCAACAGCGCCGGGCCCTCCGTCGGCAAATGCTCACCACCGATGATACGGATGCGGTAAAACAGGCGCATGGTAACCAGTGCGATAAATCGCAGCAGAAAATCAGGCAGGGTCCAGAACGTGATCAGAGTCAGGACCATGGTAACCCCGCCAACGATGCTGAAACCCTCGGCAGCCGTTAAACGCATGGGTCCACTGAGCAAATAAGTCAATAGTGAAGCCAGCAGCACGCCAACCCAGCTGATGAAGGTCGAGGCGGCCAGCACCTCACCACGCTTGGACGGCTCGGCCCGAAACTGGATGAAGGTCTGCAGCGGAAGACTGAACAGACCGGCTGAAAGTCCAAAAAAGGTAATTATCGCCAGACATGTAGGTAGATTTGCCGGTGCGCCGTGCAGCATAAATGGCGCCAGAGTAATACCTGCCGCACCAATCGGTACAATGCCGAACTCAACATCACGGCCTGACAGCTTTGCAGCCAGCAGGGAACCGAGTCCGATGCCGAGCGCTGCAGCAAGAAAAAGATAACCGCTCTGGGCCTCATTCAGACCCAATCGTTCCATACCATAACGGATCAGGTTCAACTGGGCAAACGCGCCGACAAACATGAACCAGGCCAGACCAATTATGGCCAGAATCAGATAGCGGTCACTTCTGATCGATTTGATTGTCCTGAATATTTCTGCCGGGAACAACGCTATCGGCCTGGCAGCATCAGAAGCGACGGTAGGAGCTAATTGACGCGAAGAGCAGTAACCAACAACAGCAATCAACAGACAGGCCAGAGCAGCCAGCCACATACGGCCCGAGACGAACTGGGCCAACAGAGAAGCCAGTCCGGCACCCATAATGATTGCCATAAAGGTAAATGACTCGATCAGACCGTTGGCCCTGGAAAGTCCGCCCGGTTCTGCATATTCGGGAATAATCCCGTATTTAGCAGGGGCAAAGAAAGCACTGTGCGTTGCCATCAGGAACACCACTGCATATAGCGCTGCATCAAAACCGGACAGAAAAGCCGCCAGTGCCAGCAGAGTCACAACTACTTCAAACATCTTCACAAACGATATCAGGCCGGACTTGGATAGCCTGTCAGCCAGACAACCGGCAGGGGCGGAAAAAAGCAAAAAAGGCAGTACGAATGCCGCTCCTACAAAAGCTGAAACCGTCCCGGCACTTGCAGGGCCATGAACATTGATCAGGTAATAGATGATCAGCAACTTGAGTATATTATCGTTCAACGCTCCCAGAAACTGGGTGGCATTCAGCCAGGTCAAGCTTTTAGAGTTTGATGCGTTCATTTAAAATCTCCCCGCTTTTACCAAGCATTTCCGAAGTAACACCCAAAGCCATTTTCAAGGCCACATCACGATCCCAGGGGTTTTTCTCCGCCAGAATTTTTTTCAGCTTCAAAGGTGACATATAGTGGGCATGGAAAATCGGTGACGTAATTCCGGTCCTCAAAATCGGCATATCTGTTCCATACAGCAAACGACCATGCAGATGTTCATGTTTTAGGACGCGTCCCAGATGTCCCAGCCTGTTAACCTGGGTAAGGGCTGATATGTCTGCCAGCAGATTATCATACTCTCGGCAGAGTTTTATGAACCGCTCAAAGTTGCGCTGGCCATCATTTTTGCCATTACTGGCAGCATGGGCTGCAACAACAGTCACGCCAAGTGATAGCGGCAGCCTTAGCTTTTCAGGGTCAGCCAATTGATTATGGGCCCAGGTAAAAGACTCCTCCGTACCGGTATGGGTCAACAAAGGCAGACCCAACTCTTTCAAGCGGAGATAAAAAGGAATCAACCGATTATCAGCCGGATTAATATGCTGAATCGAGGGTAGCCATTTTATCAGTACTGCACCATCTACAGCGGCTTTGTCCAGGCGCTGCAGGGCGTCCTGGCGGTAGGGGTTAATGCTGGCACCGAATAGAAGATTAGGGTATTTAGCGGTTTCCGTAGCGACAAAGTCATTTGGGATATAGATTTCAGTCCGGTCCCTGTCCAACTCGCCATCTTTATTGATAATCCCGTCCATAGCCAGAATCACAGCGGCTTTAACAAACCTGGACTGTGAGAGCGTTTCGGACAGACGCCTGACAATCAGAGCGTCACCTTCCTGCTGCAGCTCTTTTCCGGTCACTCCAAATGCCCTGAGAAACATGTGATACTTCCAGCTGCGCTGCATGGCCGGAGAAACAAAACAACCGCTCCCACCAGCCCCGATGCCTGCTGTATGGCAATGAATATCGATAATGTTTAGCATGTGCATGACCTGCTCCGCTTGATTATTTCCCAGCCCTGACAAACAGGATAAGTGCGTTAACGAAGTTATTTTCTGCTAGAAAAGCGCAGAAGGTAAATTCGAACTTACTAAAAGGATGCAATTGTATTACAGGTTACATGCCATATTTGTAAAATCTATAAAAACCATTGTTTTAACGACATATTATGACTTTTATGACACAAGAAGCGGATTAATTAAATTGGACCATTGACATAATTTGCATAACGGTTATACATTTAAAGCATGAATACACAAAAAACAACTCAAATTAAAGACTGGTCATTTTTCCAGATGGTCGCCCGTGCCGCCTTTGCCAATCCTTTCGGCAAAACCAGAGACAATCTTGACATGGAAATCGGCGGAACCGCACCCGGCTCATCGGCAGATGAAATCCTGAATGCTGTTATTTCAAGGATCTCAGGACGAGTTTCTGATATGCGTCTTGAAGGGACTGCAAAACTTGGGAATTTTGATGGTGATAAACTTGAGGTCATGCAATCGGTCCTCCTGTTCCATGTTTTCCACAGATACGCCGACAAGTTTGACAAACTGATCCAAGCCCAGTTAAAAGACGACGAAACTGTAACACGGGTTGCATTTGGCCAGGAGGCCCTGAAAG
>JBGSQR010000166.1:0-15042 GCA_041737975.1 Geobacterales bacterium
GAAAAGACATACAAAAACTCCTTAAAATTCTAACTTGAATTATTCCAGAACCGTCTGGGCCAATTTGAGCAGTTGGCTGCTGATCCTGATTCTATGCCGTTGGGCAGAAGCCAGATTGACTTCAAATCGAACTTTACCCTCCAGTATTATAAATCCGAAAACTCCACCTGCTGCGGCAAATCCACGTGAATCACTAACGGTCATTAGAGGTGTAGAACGAGTTTGCTCCAGAATTGCGGAAGTGTATGGTCTGTCAACATCACTCAAGAGCAAAACGTGACAACCGGAAAGGCCTCCTGTTTTGCCGATCTGACGGACAGTAATATTTTTCCCTTTGATCTGTTTTCCCCGCAGGGATTCTACAGCAGTTGCCATGGCACCGCGGCTTATCACGCAGATGCCTATGTTCCCATCAGCGTTTGGTAGTGCGGACTCCGGCCAGTCAACAAAGCGCATCATGTTAAAAATCATGGCGGCTTTGATCTGGTGCTCTCCTGGTGAGGCTGCTATTGCATATTGCGGCAATAGAAAAGTAAGCAAGGCTGTCAGTGTCAGCATGCAAAAGAACCTTTTCTGAAATTTGCTTTTAGAGTGCAATGGCATGTTTAGAATTTCCAGGTTATTTTGCCATAGATGCTTCTTGGTACTTCTGTGGCAATGGTGTTGATGTATTCTGCACGGTATTCCGGGTGTCTGGATTGGAAAAGATTTCGACCAACCAGAGACAGCTCAAGGTTTCTGGCGGCTTTCCAGGCAACCCTGGCATCTGCGGTCACATAGCCGGGTATGGTTGTGCTGTCAATCGATTTGACCTCGTCAGTCAGTCTCAGCCATAAATCCAGGTCAACATTTTTGCCGATGTTGAATGCGGAGCGGAGTGAACCCTGGTGGCGCGGCGCACCATCGGCAGCATTACTCCGGTTGAGCTCATCGGTGCTACCGTTGTCCAGATACATGATTGAACGTAGATAGCTGTAAGTTGCCTGCAAGCGCCACCAGTCATACACCCGCCAGGAAGCTGCCAGCTCGGCTCCGTAGGTCTGTCCATGCATATCATTTGTTAATGGATAACGCTGAATTGGAAAAGTGGGCACGCCGTATTTGAGGACACGTAACTTGTCGTATTGATTGTAGAAAAATGTAGTGTCAATGGTCATCTTTGAAATGGGTTCTGTGCGATAGCCCAGCTCGTAGGCTATGACTTCCTCGGACTTAAAATCATCAGAGCCATCTATCTGAAATCCTGCATCTCTTCGGAAATGGTACTCAATTCCCTGCTCTCCTCGCGATGGAGTATGCACAGCTCGGGAAACCGAGGCCCAGAAAGTATGCTGCGGAGTTGGTGTCCAGATCAGTTTACCATTAGGCTGGATTTCGAAACCGGTGTAGTCGTTATACTCAATTCTGGAGCCGATTGTGAAAACAAGATTATCAGGAATCAGGCTGATTTCGTCCTGTATGAATGAGCTAAAGAGATTGAGTCCTTCCTCTGGTTTTGCGAATCTGATGTAAGGTGTTTCACCCAGTTTGTCGTGGCTGTAGCGATAGCCAAGACCCCACACAATATCTTGAAGCTGGCCGAGCGAAAAGCGGTGCTGGAAGTCCAGGTCTATTGTGTCACGCTTCTCTCCCAGAACCAGCATGTCCCGGTCGTAACGGTCATAGTAGAATTGAAGGGACAGGCTGTCTGTATCGGATAGAGAACGTTGCCATCGAGCAAGAACATTTCCGCTGTAAGCCTGGGTGGTGCTGTTCTGAATAAATGCGTTGGGAGGTGTCGGGCTGAAAAGCTGGAGCGTTTCATCGAAAGAGCCGTTTGTGTGTTCTGTCTGCAGAGTCAAGGAATCATTTTCGGAAATACGGCTATCCATTCTGAAGCCGAACGTGCCTCTCTGCCAGGCATCATGGGCAGAATTGCCGTTTTCCTGCACGCCTGGGCCGCTATTACCGTACTTGGCAAATACACGCAAATCAGTATTTTTACCAATGCTGGTGCCATAGCGTGCTGTGCCAAAGCCCTGTTCCTCGTTGCCACCACCGGTACTGATCAGACCGCCTTTCGTGTCAGCGGCATTTTTGGTGATGATGTTGATGACACCGTTGACCGCGTTGGCGCCCCACATGGCCGCACCTGGTCCCCTGATAACCTCTATTCGTTCAATATCCTCCAGTGGTGTATCGAGAGAATCCCAGTAAACCCCGGAAAAAAGTGGTGTATAGACGCTGCGGCCATCTTTGAGTACCAGCAGTTTGGTGGCAAAGCGACCATTGAAACCGCGAATGGAGACGGCCCATTTGTTGGCATCTATTTTAGCAACCTGGACTCCAGGCACCATGCGCAGAAGATCAGGGATTGTTGTCGAGCCTGAGCGCTGGATGTCTTCCTGTGTTATGACAAAGGCGGCAGAGGCAACATTAGCCAGAGACTGCTGTTTTCTGGAAACTGAAGTGACCTGGATGTTCATCAGGTCTTCCATGGAGAGATTTGTCAGATCAGTTTCGGCCAGGGCAGATGCGGGGAATAAGGCTGCACTTAAGAGAAACAGTGATAAGGAGAGCGGTTGCGTAAACTTTTGTTTGCGCTGAAACAGGGCTGTTTTTTGTTTCATAGACTCACCATGGCAAAAGTGGATTTTTGTACAGCATAATACTTGAGAAAACAACGATACAACCCAAGCTATTGGTATATTTTATACCATAAGAATCGTCAACGGATTTAATCTTTGATGCTATCGTTTGTCTTCCCATTTGAAACCGCTGCGCTTAGTACTGATAATATTGCCTTTTTCGTCTTCGAGTCGCAGATTGCTATCTTCATGAAATTGCTTACGGACAGCCCTGCGTTTTGCATCTGTTAATCTCCTGGTAGTAAGCTCAAATGTTTCGCTGTCATTATTGAAAACGAGGCTGTCTGATTGGCGTAAAATATATGTTGTATTCATGTGTTCTCCTGTTGGGTTTGGGCGGTTCATTTTGTGCCTGAAACGCATAGCTTGGCTGGAAACGATAAGCAGAACTTATTATTCGAAAATAGACGGGATAATAAATAATGTAAATCAAATTATTTATTTGAAATTAGAGAGTTATCTGTTTATAGAAAATAGTATTCCACGGTGCAATTTTTGTATCTCTGTGCTATTGTTCCTGCTGCATTTTATCCCTAGAAAGCCCCGCTCTAAGCACCATAGAAGACCTGTGATCCCATGAATAAACATTTTACAGACGATGCGCTACTGTTGATGCGCCATGAAATAGCCGGTGCCAAAGGCAACGAAGTTTTCTTTATCGGCAAGACCAATGTGGAAGGAATTGTCTGCGAAGTTGAGGCGATTGCCCGCGGCTCCAAGCAGGCTGTGCCGGCCATTTTGACCCGCGCCTCCGGTGGTGATGTGGTCATTCATAATCATCCGGGCGGCGACCTGACCCCCTCTTCCGCTGACATGAATATCGCCTCCGTTGCCGGTAATCAGGGGATCGGGTTTGCTATTGTCAATAACGAAGTCACCCGCTACTACATGGTGGTGGCCCCCTATACGGAAAAAAAGGGAGAGTTGCTTTCGCTTGACGAGATCAGCCGGGTTTTTGCCGCCGATGGCATGCTGGCCTCCAATCTGAAAGGGTATGAACAGCGCGATGAACAGGTGCGTATGGCTTTTGCCGTTGCTGAAGCATTTAACCGCGATCGGGTTGTACTCGTTGAGGCCGGTACCGGCACCGGCAAATCGCTGGCTTATCTGATTCCGGCGATCCTCTGGGCGGTGCGCAACAATGAGCGGGTGGTCATTTCCACTAATACCATTAATCTGCAGGAACAGCTGATTCGCAAAGATCTCCCTTTTCTGGCCAAACATACTAGTGTGGAATTCAAGGCCGCCCTGATCAAGGGGCGCAGCAACTATGCCTGTCTGCGCAAGCTGGAGAATGCCGAGGCGGAGCCGTCACTGTTCCCTGACGATGCCTCGGCGGAGATTACTTCGATCATCGAGTGGAGCCGCAGCGCCCAGGATGGCTGCCGCAGCGACCTGACCTTTACGCCACACTCCGCCACCTGGGAAGAACTTTGCTGCGAGGCGGACCAGTGTGGCCGCTCCCGTTGTAAACACTTCAATCACTGTTTTTTCTACAAGGCGCGGCGAGAGGCCTCGGCGGCTCGTATTCTGGTGGTCAACCACGCCCTGCTGTTGTCTGATATTGTGTTAAGAAAGGAGACCGGCTACGACGCCACCGCCATTCTTCCGCCGTTTACCCGGTTGATCTTCGATGAGGGACATCATCTGGAAGACGTGGCCACCAGTCACCTGTCCCTAGCTATTTCCAGGGGGGGCATACTCAAACAGCTCAGCCGCCTGGTGCCGACCAAGGTCGCTCGTTCCGGTTTGTTAACCATTATTCTCGGACGCCTGACCCGCGATCTGCCGGAAAAACTAGAGGCGCTCTACACCGAACTGTCCGGTCTGTTGGAGATGCACCTGATGCCTAAGGCACTGGATCTTGCGACCTTAACCGAGTCTACCATGGACTGGCTTGGGCTGGCCGTGGAAAATGAGGTGGCTGGTATTGCAGGGCGTGAACACAAGCTGCGTATTACCGGGCCTGTGGAACAGGGTGAACTCTGGAAAGAATGCCGCCTGCGGCTGCATAGCCTGGCCGACGCCATTAATGACTATACCTCAGCACTGAGAAGTCTGGTTCGACGTTGCGAGGATCTGCCGGAAAAACTACGTGAAAAGCTGGTCGACCAGCTGGTTGATACAGCTGGTATTGAACGTCGGTTGCAGGCTATGGCCGATTCTCTGCTGTTCTGTATTGCGGATGCTGAAGGATACTGCCGCTGGCTGGAAGTCAAACGTGGTTCGCGCGGCATACAGGCCCGTCTCTGCGCAGCTCCGCTGGATATAGCCGGGCAGGTCAAGGAAACCATTCTGGATAAGATCAAGACCATCATCGTCACCTCGGCAACCTTGACGGTTGGCGGTGATTTTGGTTATCTGAAAAAACGGGCCGGTTTTGCCTTGCTGGAAAAGCAGCGGTTGGATGAACTACAGCTTGCCTCTCCCTTTGATTATGCCTCTCAGGTTTTTGTGGCTGTGCCCGACGACATGCCGGAGCCGACCGTCAGCGGCTACCGTGCAGCATTGGAAGAAAGCATTTTCAGGGCTATTACTATTTCCGGAGGAGGCGCGTTTATTCTATTCACCTCCTATGATCTGCTTAACAAGGTCTATACCGCTTTGGCGCCTGATCTGGCCCGTATGGGTATCGTCTCGCTTAAACAGGGGGAAACCGGACGCCATGCCCTGTTGACCCGTTTCCGCAAGGAACAGAATGCGGTGCTGTTTGGGACAGATTCCTTCTGGGAAGGTGTGGATGTCAAGGGTGAGGCGCTGCGGTTGGTAATTATCGCCCGTCTGCCGTTTTCCGTGCCTACCGAGCCGGTTCAGCAGGCCCGTACGGAAAAAATCCAGGCCGATGGTGGCGACCCTTTCCGGGAATTTTCCATTCCCCAGGCGGTGATCAAATTCCGCCAGGGTTTCGGCCGCCTGATCCGCAGCCGTGATGACCGGGGGGCGGTACTTATTCTGGATCGGCGAATAACCACCAAGGGGTATGGCAAAACTTTTCTACGGTCGTTGCCGGATACGGAGTTGATCAAAGGGGATTCAACTGAGATTTTTGCCAGGATGAAGGCGTTTTTCAAGGAAGAGAAATAGCAATAAAAAACCCCGTCAAAAGCGGGGTTTTTTATTGCTATTTTAATCGGCTAAAACTTGGTATCCGCGTAATCAACCCACCCGCCGGAGCTTACCAGTGCCTTGTCAAAAGGTGACATGTCAAAGCTGAAACTCTTTTGCTTGCCGCCACCGTTGACTGTCAGAGTCTGAGCCTCCATGTCGACACAGATTGCTGCGTCATCGTCATTGGCGTGGGTGAAAATAAGGTCCAGGTCGGCCTTGGGCAGTTCGATGGCGGCCATGCCGCAGTTGAACATATTCTGACGGAAGATGCGGGCAAAGGATTCAGCGATAACGGTATTAATGCCGTTGACCTCAAAAACCCATGGCGCATGTTCACGGGAAGAACCGCAGCCGAAGTTGGCGCGGGAAACAATCACCTTTGCATTCTTTGTTTTCGGACCCTGTGGATCAAATCCTTCCAGTTTCAGATCTTCTAGAATATACGGCTTCAAGTCAGCCTTGGTTATCTCGGTCAGATATTTGGCCGGAATGATCTCGTCGGTATTAATGTCGGAACGGTCAAGGAAGAGGATTGGTCCTCCGAATGTTTTCATGTCTCACTCCTTAAGTTTAAATTGGTCTGTTTGAATAAAAATGTTGTTTGACGTTATTTATAAAAGTGTGATTAGCATTTTTGTGCCGGTCGCAATCAGTAAAAAAGCAAATATCTTTTTCAGGCGCGGAACCGGCAATGTGTGGGCAAGCCTTGCACCAAAAGGCGCAGTGATAAAGCTGGCGACCGCTACACCAGCCAGCGCCGGCAGATTGATAAAGCCAACGCAGTTTGGTGGTAAATTCTGGACGTTCCATCCATTGATGATATATCCGATAGTTCCTGAGAGAGCTATCGGGAATCCTATGGCTGCAGATGTGCCGATGGCACTCCTGAACGGAAAGTTGCACCAGATCAGGAATGGAGTCGAAAGGGTTCCTCCACCGATACCGACCATGCTGGAAATGCCGCCGATAAAAGTACCGACTCCGCTAACCGCCCATTTGTTCGGAAGTTGTCGCGTCGTTTTGGGGCGAATATCGAGAATCATTTGCAGCGCAACATAAAAAAGGAATACTACAAAGAAGGCCTTTAGAAATGTTGCGCCAAGTTGCGCGACTACCCAGGAGCCAATAATCGTTCCGATAAAGATGCCTGGTGTTATCTGGCGGACTACCTGCCAGTTAACCGCACCGTGAGCATGATGGGCGCGAAGGCTGGCAACTGAAGTGAACATGATCGTTGCCAGTGAAGTGCCCAGTGCTACATGATGCATATGTGCATCAGGGAAGTGTTGAATAGTAAATGCAAAAGTTAGCATCGGAACGATCACGATACCACCGCCAACTCCTAGCAGTCCTGCAAGTATGCCGGCAAAAGAACCGAGAAAAAGGTACAGCAGCAAAGCAGACATTATTACTCCCCGGAAAGGCTACTGTTTAGTGGATTTCGGCGTTTCCGCTTTTGAAAAATACAGTTCAGCTTATGGACTTGGACTCAGAGATACTTTCTAGGGTCCGCCAGTTTGCCTTCAATCGCACAGGCCGCCGCTGTTGCCGGTGACATCAGGTGTACCATGCCCCCTTTGCCCATTCTGCCCATGAAGTTGCGGTTGGTGGTGGAGGCGCAGACTTCTCCCTCAGCCAGAACTCCGTTGGACATGCCCAGGCAGGCGCCGCAGGTCGGGTTGGTGACGCAGAAACCGGCTTCCATGAAGATATCGATCAGTCCTTCTTTGTTGGCGTCCTGAAAAACCTTAGGTGTTGCCGGTGAGAGTATGCCTCGCACGCCGGTGGCCAGCTTCTTGCCTTTTAAGACTGCTGCGGCAATGCGCAGGTCTTCCAGGCGTCCGTTGGTACAGGATCCGATATAAACCTGATCCACTGGGGATTCTTCAAACTCTGTGACCGCTTTGCTCTGGTCCGGTTTGTAGCCGAAGGTTACCATCGGTTGTATAGTTGCTGCATCGATATCAATTGTCTTCTCGTACTCCGCATCTGCGTCAGCACACCATTTTGTATAATCAGTCAGGGCGGCTTCCTTGCTGGCAAATTCATCTTTGATGAATGGCCAGAGGTATTCTACGGTGGTCATGTCGGGCATGCAGATTCCTGAAGTTCCGCCAGCCTCGATGGCCATATTGCAGAGCGTCATGCGGGAATCCATGGTCATTTCGTCAATGACGCTGCCATGGAATTCCATGACCCGGTCAGTGGCGCCGTTGACGCCGATCAGTCCGATGATGTGCAGGATGACGTCCTTGGCATAAACCCCTTTAGAAAGCTTACCGTTTACATTGAAACGGATGGTTTTGGGTTGACGGAAGGCGCAGACACCTTTCAGGATGCCGACTTCCAGGTCGGTTGTGCCGACGCCGGCGGCAAAGGCTCCGAAAGCACCGTGGGTGCATGTGTGCGAGTCGCCCATGATGACGGTGAAGCCGGGACGGATGTAGCCCTTTTCCGGGAAGATGGCGTGGCAGACCCCGTTTGCACCTACATCAAAGAAGTCCTTGATGTCATGGCGATGGGCCCAGTCGCGCAGGATCTTGGCCTGGGTGGCGGTTTTGCTGTCCTTGCTTGGGGTTACATGGTCAATAACAGCTTTGATTTTGGTGTTGTCAAAGACGCGGTCTTTGCCGCGACGGATCAGGTCGTCAATGGCGATTGGTGTGGTGATCTCGTGGCAGAGTACTCGATCCAGTCGAAGGACTTTTGTCCCCTGGAACGGTTCGTTGACAAGATGTGCTTCAAAAATTTTTTCGGCGGTAGTTTTTCCCATGTGGAGACCTTTCTTGTGCAGCGTGTTATTTGAAAAATGCTGGAATGAAAATAGTTGAATTGCTGTTGAAGCATAGCCCATAA
This sequence comes from Geobacterales bacterium, assembly GCA_041737975.1. Lineage (GTDB taxonomy): Bacteria > Desulfobacterota > Desulfuromonadia > Geobacterales > Pseudopelobacteraceae > JBGSQR01. The sequence continues at coordinate 8,592 of JBGSQR010000166.1, forward strand.
GACAATATCATAAAAGCAGTATGTTGAGAAGTTGCCATCTCGGATAGAGATGGCAATAATTATTTTTTACGTTCCAGGTGAGTGACAAACAGCTTTGCCGCAGCCGGAAGTCCATTGACTGAGCGGACGCAGATTTTTAGTTCCCGTTTGGCCCAAGTTTCCTCAAGGGTTATCTGGTGCAGGCGCAGCCCTTTGAAATATGGCTTGGCGGCGCCTTTTGGTACGATACCTATTCCAAGTCCGGCCTCAACCATCAGGCAGAGTGCATCAAAGCCGCCAACCTGAATCCGCAGTTTAGGAGTTCTGTTAATCGCTTCTGCAGCTCTCATGATCTGGTTGTGCAGGGATGTTCGTGCAGAAAGGCCCACATAGTCAAAATCCAGAGTATCCTTGAAAAAGACAGATTTGTTTTTGGCCAACGGGTGGTTTCGCGGAGTGATGACAACCAGTTCATCGGAATGGTATGGCAGGTATTCCAGGTCCTGCCTGTAAGTGTTTGCGGCAATGATTCCAATGTCTGCGGCACCTTCTGCAACCGCCTGCATGCTGGCCTCGCTGACGCTTTCTTCCAGGTGGATATGGATTTGGGGATGTGCTTCTATGAATGATCTGATTTCGGAAGGCAGAAACTGATTGATTGAGGAGATGTTGGCGCAGAGGCGCACATGCCCTCTGACTCCGCTGGAGTATTCACTGATCTGAAGCACGAGGTTATTCAGATCATGCAGGACTCCGCGAGCCAGTTGCAGCAGAGTGATACCGGCGTCGGTAGGTATGACGCCCTTGTTGGTGCGTCTGAGCAGCGCCGTATTGAAAAAGGCTTCCAGCTCGCTGATGCGCTTACTGACCGCCGAGGCGGCAATATGTTCACGCTCCGCTGCTGCTGCAATGGTGCCTTCCTCCACAATGGCGACAAAAAGTTTCAGGGATAACGGGTCGATGTGCATGTTGTTAAATACCTGCTAATTTCAGTAGAAAGCCTGGCTGGCGTGGTGTATAAAAACATAACACAATAGTTTTGGTCGTCACAGAAAAATGTTTATTAATAACAACTTGTTCAAGTGGAGAGCCCAATAATGACCCCTGAATATATTAAAGAACTGCTGGCTGCGGTCAGATCAGGCAGCACCTCAGTGGAAGAAGCCACCGAACAGCTTAGTCAGCTTCCCTTTGAAGATGTGGGTTGCGCCCATGTGGATCATCATCGTGAACTGCGTCAGGGAATGCCGGAGGTAATTTTTGGCGAAGGGAAGACGGTTGCCCAGATTGCAAAAATCATGTCGGCCATGACTGCCAAGGGGAGCAACGTCCTTGTGACACGGCTTTCAGCCGACAAGGCTGAAGAACTTGCTGTTCTGTTGCCATTGGTACGGTACCATGACGAGGCCCGTTGTCTGACGCTGGAACAGTCTCCTGCAAAACCATCAGGAAAGGGAACCGTAATGGTAATTTCTGCAGGTACATCCGACATTCCTGTGGCTGCTGAGGCTTTGGTGACAGCCGCTTTTCTCGGCAACAGTGTCGAGCATGTTTACGATATCGGCGTAGCCGGTATTCATCGACTGCTGGCACGCAGGGAACAGTTGGCAGCGGCATCCGTAATCATAGTTGTGGCCGGTATGGAAGGTGCGCTTCCTTCCGTGGTTGGCGGACTGGTGCGAAAGCCGGTCATAGCGGTTCCCACATCGGTTGGTTATGGGGCATCCTTTGGCGGTATTGCTGCCCTGCTGGGGATGCTGAACTCTTGCGCAGCCGGAGTGACAGTTGTAAATATCGATAACGGCTTTGGCGCGGCCTGTGCGGCTAATTTGATAAACAGGGTGTAAGTTTAGCCTTTTGTAACTGTATCAGGTGTGTTGACTATGTGTTTTTGAAGGCATATAGTTTATGCATATTATGGAGGTGTATTATATGCGTGCAACATTAAACATACCAGATGAGCTGATAAATGAAGTGCAGCGTCTTTCCGGTGAAAAAACAAAGACCCAGGCGATTGTTACGGTGATGGAAGAGTATGTGCGCAGAAAAAAGATGGAAGATCTGCTGGCTCTGCGCGGTAAAATTTCCATCGAGTACGACTGGGAGCGTGAGGAAGAGGCTGAGCTGAAGGCAGCCGAGGAACGGGAGCGTTATGACGTCGAATAGAATCCTGCCTGATACTTGCGCCTGGATCAACTTTTTCAACGGCAAACAGACCTTGCTGGCCGAATCTCTGGCGCAATCACTGCTGCGGCACGAGGTGATGACCTGCGGGATAGTGCTTTGTGAGTTGCTGCAAGGTGTCAAAAAGCCTGGGGAAGAGTTGCTGGTGCACAATGCCTTGCAGGCGCTGCCCCACCTGGAGATGACAAGGGAATTGTGGCTCAGTGCCGGTCGGCTTTCCGGCTCTCTTCGCAAAAGCGGGCATACGTTGCCGTTGTCCGACATTGTCATTGCCACACTCGCAATGCACCACGGCTGCGCAGTGCTGACCGTGGACCGCCATTTTTCTTCAATCCCTGGGCTGGAGTTGTTAAGACCAAAGTAAAGAGTGTCGAGAGGGAGCGAATGGCTCTTCGGAAATAGGACAAACGCTTGATCACTTGATTGCTCAAGGCATTTAAGATGAAGCTGCGAAGATATTACCAAGTTTAATTACGAGCTAAAAACCACGGTGGTGAGAATCGAACAGCTGCGTAGGGGGATTGATCCTTTTGTGGCGGAGATTGACGGTGCCGGGCTTGAAGGAGATGTCGAATGATTTTAGAAAACAAACTCAATATTACCAATCAAATTGAGCTGGCCAAAGCCGAAGAAAAAATTAGCAAGCAAAAAGCCAGGCAACTGTTTGATTCTGGCGAAATTAACAAAGTAGAAATCGGTACCTTCGCCGGGCTTGCGTTTATTCATGCCTATTTGTTTGAAGATATTTACCCCTTCGCAGGACTTATCCGCGATGTAAATATCGCCAAAGGGGATTTTCGTTTTGCCCCGCTGATGTATTTAGAACCATCGCTAAAACATATAGACATCATGCCGCAGAGCAATTTCGATGAAATCATTGAAAAATATGTCGAGATGAATATCGCCCACCCCTTTCGCGAGGGCAATGGCCGTGCCACTCGCATCTGGCTTGATCTCATTCTCAAAACAAAGATCAAACAGGTGGTGGATTGGAATTTGGTAGATAAGGATGAATATCTCTCTGCCATGCAGCGCAGCGTGGTGAAAGACCTTGAAATAAAAGCGCTGCTGAAACAGGCCTTGACTCACAAAATTGATGACCGCGCTCTGTTTATGAAGGGTATTGATATCAGCTATTACTACGAAGGTTATAGCGAATTTAAAACCGAGGAGCTGTAGTCATGAATCATGTGGCTCTATGGAAAAGCTTCCGGATGGCGTTGGGGTGGAGTGATGGCGGTCAATGTTGATATGGGTGCAAAACTCTTGTTTCCAGGGTATGAATTATTAATTAAAGGATGTGGTTACGACTGTGTGACATATTGTGTCCCAATCGTGTGTTAGTTTTTTGGAGTGCATAATCATGGGTAAAGATCTTGTCTGAACAGGGATGGTCATGAAGATAATATATTTTGACTGCTATGCCGGAATCTCCGGTGATATGACCGTTGGTTCGTTGCTGGATCTGGGGGTGCCACTGGAACATCTGGATGCGGAGTTGGCTAAGCTGGGGCTGCATGGTGGCTCCCATGTTCTTTCAACCAGTCGCACTGAGCGTAGGCACATTCCGGCGCTGAAATTTGATGTTGCGGTGCATGACCACCATAGTCACAGACATTATGCCGGTATTGATGAAATGATTGCAGAAAGTGGTCTGTCAGATGGTGTAAAAGATCGTGCGCGCCGGATTTTTCGTCGGCTGGCCGAGGCTGAAGCTCTGGTGCATGGCGTGGCGATTGAACAGGTCCATTTTCACGAAGTGGGTGCGGTTGATTCCATTGTGGATATTGTGGGAGCAGCCATCTGTCTTGATTATCTTGGTGTTGAAGCGGTATACGCTTCAGCACTGCCGCTGGGTGGCGGATTTGTGGAGACCGCCCATGGTCGTCTGCCGGTTCCTGCGCCGGCCACAGCAGAGCTGTTGAAAGGTCTGGAAGTGCATGGTGAATGCGGTAATGGCGAAAGGGTAACTCCTACCGGAGCGGCAATAATTGCGGCGCTTGCTAATGGCTGTGGGGCAAGACCGGCTATGAGGGTCGAGCGTATCGGCAGTGGTGCGGGTGGCAAGGATTTTCCTGACTGTCCCAACATACTCCGGGCCTTTCTTGGAACAGTTGAGATACCCGTAGCGTTAGCAGATGAGACCATGGTTGTTGAGTCTAATATTGACGATTCCACGCCGGAAATCCTGGGGTATGTGATGGGTAGGTTGTTTGAGCAGGGGGCACTGGATGTATATTTTACCCCGATTCAGATGAAAAAGAACCGTCCTGCAACCAAGCTTTCCTTTATCTGTCGTCCGGAACAATTTGATTCTCTCTGTGAGTTGGTGCTGAGCGAAACATCAGCTATTGGACTTCGTTATTATCCGGCCAGCAGAGTAAAGCTGGAGCGCCGTGTTGAGGAGCGGGTTACCCCGTTCGGGCCGATTCGTTTCAAGGTAATTTACAACGCCAGCGGCATTTTAAGAACCACACCGGAGTATGATGATTGTCAAAGGGTAGCCAGGGAACAGGGGATTCCGTTGCAGCGAGTCATGCTGGAACTAGCCTCTGCCGGGAGGGAGGAACTGTGAGGATAACTATCCTTAGTATCGGTGATGAGCTGATCAACGGCCAGATTACGGATACCAATGCGGGAACTATCTCGTCGATACTTCTGGAACACGGTCTGGCTGTGCAAAGCCATGTTACGGTGGGAGACAGTGAAATGGATATCATTTCAGTCCTGTCCGAGCTGGAACGACATTGTGATTATATCATCGCAACTGGCGGGCTTGGACCTACGGCAGATGATATGACGACCCATGCCGTTGCCAGGGCGACCGGTCGCCGCCTGGTTGTCAGTGAAGAAGCCAGGGAGCATGTTCAAAAGATGTCTGCCAGGCTGAATACGATGATTGCAGCTCCTTTAAATGACAAACAGGCCATGCTGCCATCAAAAACTACGATTATTTCAAATCCGACAGGTACCGCCTGCGGCTTTCAGCTGATGCACAATAACTGCCATATGTTTTTCATGCCCGGTGTGCCCTCGGAAATGCTGCCGATGCTGAATGGATCGGTGCTTCCTTTTCTGCTGGAGCGACAGCCGAAAAAGAAGGTTTTGCTTTTCAGGCACCTGAATGTTTTCGGACCGCGCGAGGCAGAGGTGGATGAGTTGCTGGCCGGCATTGCAGTGGCTCAGGAGGGCTTGCAGATGGGGATCTGCGTTTCCTATCCCGCAATGAAAATTACTTTTCGGGCTGAAGCTGACAGTCAGGCCGTGGCCGAAGCAAAGCTGCTTCCTGCTATTAATGCTGCTTACCGGAAAATCGGTCGTTTCATTTATTCGGAGGGGGATCTGACGTTGGCCGAAAAGGTTGCAGCACTTCTCCGGGGGAGCGGGAAAACATTGGCGCTGGCTGAATCCTGCACCGGCGGGATGATTTCGCAGCTTATTACAGCGATTTCGGGCAGTTCAGAGTTTTTTCTGGAAGGTGCCGTGACATACAGCAATGTTGCCAAGCAACGGCGTTTGGGCGTTTCGGCAGAGTTGATTGATACGCATGGTGCTGTCAGCAGTGAAACCGCAGCAGCTATGGCTACTGGTATTCGCAAGTCTGCCGCTAGTGATATTGGGCTGGCGGTAACAGGTGTTGCCGGTCCTGATGGCGGCTCGGTAGAAAAGCCGGTAGGCACTGTCTTTATTTCACTGGCAGCGCCGGACGGGTGCTGGACTGAAAAGTACAAGTTCGGCGGAAATCGTGAGGATGTGCGTACAGCAACCGCATGGATGTCGTTGGACCGCTTGCGGCGCTATCTGATGGGCGGAAATCCGAAGTAAAGCCCTTTTACCATGGGCTTTGCTTCGGATTTAACGAATTCGATTAAGACGATTCTTGTACAGACTATTGCCTCCCTGATAATAGGCCAGTGCATCAGCTAGAAGTTGTTCGTCCAGCGGCTGCTGCTTCAGTGTTCCGGTTTGACGGTCAACATTGTGCTGAACCGCGTATTTGCGAGGACCAAGAACAATCATCTGATTTTCAGTTAGGTAGCCGATTTTCTGATAAGTTGAAACAAAGGCTCTTGGTGTGGCTGTATTATCTTTAAGTACGTCGCGTCCCAGGAAGTCTGTGTCGTAACTGATGTTAAGAATGCCGAGGATGGTCGGGGCGATGTCAATCTGGCTTGTCAGACGTTCAAAACGGGCTGGTTTGACGTGTTGCGGGGCATATACCAGCATGGGGATTTCATAACGTTTGACAGGGATGTCGTTTTTTCCTGCACTGCTGGCGCAATGGTCG
>JBGSQR010000188.1:0-9482 GCA_041737975.1 Geobacterales bacterium
AGCTTCAATAACCTCCTTACCTGCTGATCAGTTACCATCCGGCCATCCTTGTTCCAAAGAGATGGTGGATAGCTTACAATGCCCGATACTTTCGGGAATTATAATTGTCGTCAGTCGGGAGTTCTAATTGTCGCTCATCACATATCTCTTTCAATTCTTGCAGCCAATCCCAAGGCAAAGACGATTGACTCCATGCCGTAATCCATAGGGCCGTCACCTTTAATCACATAGCCGCCGTTCGTAATGTGTAACGCTGCTTTAGCCTTCTGGAACCTTCCAATAATCTCTGACAGCTCAATCATACCGCCACGACTCAACCTAGAGAACTCATCAGCAATGACCACATCCCCAGGTTGAAGCATGTCGATCAGTCTGTAAATCTCCCGTACCTGCTTCTTAGAGGAAATGGTTTCACGGCACCATGCACCAATTACAAGTCCCTGCTTGTTTGCATACTGTTCAATGTTCTGCTGCTGTCTCTCGTTATCCTGTAAATCTGTACTCACTCGACAGTATCCGTATATCATTTTAGCCCCCTGTTCAATTAAACGTCTAAACCTGAATTAGATATACAATAAATGTATAAATAAGTCAATGCTTAAAGTGAACATAAAACATCTTTTAAAGGTTCCTTTAGATATACAATAGGGGGGGTACGTCGCCGTGGGGGTAAATTGAGGAGCAATCCATTTGCCGCTTTACCCCGCCACATTTCCACCTGTAGGCAAATTGATAGCTATAGGTAAAAATGTGACTTTCGATTCAGTTTGCAAAATGTAACCGTTTCAGAAATTTTAGAAAATTTTCAATGCTATATACCAAATAACTCTTTTGCACGCTCTGCCAACCGTTGCCAGTTCAAATCTTCCATCAGAATACGTCCAGGTTCAATTGATTTATAAAATGTCGTATCCATTGATTTAACTCTGGTACGTTCCAGGTAAAACTTAGAGCGAACGTCTCTTCCTCTGGCAGTTCCAGCATGGCCGCTCATTTCATTTTTCTGTTTCTCCGATACCTCTAACTCATCCATGCAGCATGTAAAGTAATGCCGGAAACTGTGAAATGTCTTCTTATCATCTTTAGTTATATATTCGTAGTTCCAGCCGCTCACCTTATTCAATCCGTTAAACCAGCTACCAAATGTATCAGGGCTATCAGCAAATAGTTTAGTATTGTCATTTGTCTTATTCTTAATCAGCCACTCCACAAACCCGATTTGATGTAATAATGGATGTATAGGAATTAATGCTCGCATGTTATCGGATTTAGTAAGTAGTAATTCAGAATCCTTTGTTAGATCAAAACAGAATATTCCTGTCTGTTCATCTGGCCGTATATGTCGTTCCCGAAGGTTCACTATGCTAGTTTTTCGGAAACCATGCAGTACAGCTATCAATATGATCCAGAACCGATCATAGCGGGGTATTCGTTTGGCACCGAACACCATAGGTGCAGTGCATAATGCCTCTTCTAATTGTTTCATATCTTTGTAGTCAAAAGACAGCCGCCTGTCAGCTTCATTTAGAGAATTATCAACTTTAATTTTATTGATTGTTTCAATCTCATACTCAGTCATTGCGAAGTTAATGATGGATTTAAGGCGCTTAACATAGCTGCCGTGTTCTTTGGAACTGATAAGCTCGCCTGTAGATTTCTTTTTTTTGTTTAGCGCAAGTCTTAACTTGTCAGCAGTTGCTTTTGAGTTTAGCTCTTGAAACTCAATGTTACCAAGTATATTAACAATGAAATCTGTGTGACGTTTAACAGCTCGCCATGAATTAAGTTTTATGTCCTTCTTATCAGGATTATCATAGGATTTTAGATAGCCTTTAATAATGTCCTTTAGAAAGTATCTCTTATTAACTTCCTGATTGTTCCTGTTCTGCCTGTCTTTTAACCGCTCTAGTCGGTCAAAATCCCCCGAACGAACATCAGCCTCCGCTTGCATCAGTTCTTTATCCATATTTAGAAATTTTAGAGCGAGTACCCGCTTTTCTCCATCGTTTAGCATAACTCGATATTCTTTTCTCAGAATCTTATCTACTGACTCCACATCGTTCATCGTTAGTGCTGTGTTATTTTCTACTAAGGACTCACCAAGCACGCCGGAAAAATCAGCATAACCTTGCGCTATCATCCGTTTTGCTTCTCTTTCATTACAGCCGTGAGTTTCCATATGCTGATTAATATTGTGTTGCTCTATTACTTGAAGCATTGGCGATTGCTTGCGACCATAAGCCAGGGAATCAATTTTATTGATCCCCTTAGTCAGACGTTCAACGAGTATCTGAACCTCAAATGTTTCTAACATTCCTGTCCTTAATCGCATAAAGACCCTCTGTGTCTCATATTCATAGGATGCAGCTAGTAACCGAGCGTGTTTAATATCATCTGTTTTCAAACTTCTATACAAAGTCTTTACAGAAAAATGCTCTAGCAGGTCTACAGGTATCCGACAAACAAAATTAAATCTGTTACCACGTTTCGTGATATGGTAGCTTTTCATAGCCTCACCTGCAATAAAAAATGTTTGCATTAATTGTAGTAATGGCAAAAAATGGTTGTAACTATCTTGAATTATTGCGGTTTCTATACTCAGCAATGCCGCTTTTCTTATTTAAATGTCAAAATCAAAACGCTATAACTCATTTTCTGAGGAACTGAAACGGATCTTCGGTTGCAAGGTGCAAAGGATTTCGGTGGATGCCGGATTTACTTGCCCCAACCGCGATGGCAGTCTTGATACCAGGGGGTGTCTTTTCTGTGGAGGGAGTGGATCCGGGTCTTTTGGAATTCGTGCTGAACTGTCAATAGCCGGGCAGATTGAAGATGGTAAAGAGGTCATGAGCAGGAAGTACAAAGCTCAGAAATTTATCGCATATTTTCAGGCTTATTCAAACACCTATGCTCCAGTTGCGCGGCTGCGGGAAATATACGCAGAAGCACTTTCCGTTAAAGATATTGTCGGGTTAATAGTAGCGACCCGCCCTGATTGCCTTGAAAATGAAGTGCTGGATTATTTGCGGGAGCTCCATCAGCAGACATATCTCTGGCTGGAGATCGGGATGCAGTCAATTCATGATAAAAGTCTGCTATTTATGAATCGCGGACACAATATTGACTGTACGGTTTCGGCTATTGAACGTGCAAAGGAGCGGAGTTTAAGAGTCTGTGTTCATGTTATTCTCGGTATGCCTGATGAGACTAGCGATGATATGTTGGCAACAGCGCAGGAATTGAATCGGCTGGGCGTAGATGGCGTGAAACTGCATCTGCTGCATATAATGAAGGGGACAGGGCTGGCTGATATACATGAAACCGCTAAAATCAGGCTTCTGGATAGAGATTCATATGCCGGTCTGGTATGTGATTTTCTAGAACAGCTGAATCCGGCAATGATTATTCATCGCCTGACCGGTGACGGGGGGCGGGACAATCTGGTCGCCCCGCTATGGTCCCTGAACAAATTTGAGGTATTGAACCTGATTGATGCAACACTGCTTAGTCGCGGAACCAAACAGGGAAGCAGTTTTCAGATCAGCTAAAATTTGGTTTCTAAAACATTGATACGTATTTTCCCGATAATGGAGATAATTGGTGCCATATCTTCCTGGGAGCTGCCCTCAAACAGTTTGAAATGGGTCGGATCTGCCGGGAATTGATTGTAAGTCGGATCAATTGCTACCCACTGTCCGTTAAGCCAGCTTTCTGCCCAGCTATGGTAAAGAAATCCCTTGTTTTCTATGGCAACCAGTCCGGAAACAAACCTTGTTGGTATTTTTGCCGACCTTGCCAGTGCGGTATATAGGCGTGCATGGGTCTGACAGTTGCCATAACGGCTTTTCATGCTGGACAGTGCGCTGCCGCCATCTTCAACTGAATCCTTCAACCAGCCGGATGTCCATGAAGTCAGTGCTTTTGAAATCTCCTCCGGTGTAGTTAATATTCCCGCAATTTCCTTTGCTTTTTCAATTATCTTCTGATCATTAGCCTCAATTTTGTCCGATGGTTGCAGGTAGCTGTCATTTACGGATACTTGCTGAGAAGGCGCTTTTTCGGGAGGAAAAACTACGGAGGATCCGGTGCGAATAATAATCCGTCCCTCCCCACTCTTTTCAACCTGTTGACCGCCTCCCTGTAACAGCGGGATGGCATCGTTCCATCCGCTGATTTCAGCACTTAGGCCTTTCAGCTTTGCCAGCTCCTTGAGAGGTGGTTCTGTCCTGATCAGGCTGAAATCGTATATCAGATCTTTTCTTGAAATTGCCACATTGCTGACAAAGGCACCAAGGGATTTTGAGTCTTCGGATTTAGTCACAACAAGGTCGTCACGGACAGATTCCCATAGGGTGTTACCCTGATAGTCAACCCATATGTCATTATTAACAAATGGATAGAGGTTGTTGCGAAGTTTGACAGAGGGAGTTCCATTGGGAGCGTTCTCGTGAGCCATCACAGAAATTTTAACGTCTTTGACTTTCTGTTCTTCAGGATCAAAGGTCAGAATTTTATAGTTCTTACCGACCGCTGCATTGCGTAGTAAGGGGTAAATGTTAAGAACAGGTCCGGGATAAACCTCACCGGAAAGCTTGGTAAGGTTTTTTTCGCTGATTATTCCCTTGCTTTCTACCCTGATGCGCATATTTGAATCGTATTTTTTGCCAGTAATTCGGTACAGGTTACCATTCAGGTTGTGTTCAACTTCGAATGAACGTAAGGCCAGATTCGGGCTGACAACATATATTTCTCTGGTAGTTGCTTCTTTTGAAAAGCCCATAACCTTCATGCGCACATTGCCGGATGCTTCTATCTGGTAACCGTCTTTTGTTGCAGTAAACTTCTGTTGATAGAATCCAACCAGATCATTATCTACATAAATGCCAAACCACTGCTCTTTGAGAGGTGGTTTTTCCAGTTTGTTGATTGAAGCCGCTTGGGCGTTGCTAATTGTGAAACATAGGCAGAATATGGATATGAAAAGGAAGGCGAAAAAGCGATGGAAGTAAATGTTCATAGTCATATCTCCATAAAAAGCTGACTAAATATAAGTTAAAAGCGCCATCCCATCTTTAATATGGGTATGGCGCAATAAAAAACCGCCAGACTGGCGTGAACTGATTATTCTGTAATTATCAGAAACTTTTTTGCTTTTGATAAAATAGTAGCTAAGACACATCTGTAAAAAATCATCATTCTTCAAATAAGATAATGTCTTGCTAATTCAACACAGTTGCGGTTGTTGGCCTTAGCACGATAAAGGGCATCATCGGCAAGTTTAATAAAATTATCGACGGACTGACAGGATAAATAGCTTAAATCTGCAACACCCAGACTGATGGTAAGTTCCAGATCGTAAAGTTCATTTTCAAAGCGGAATTCTTCCACAGCAGAACGGATACGTTCTGCAACAAGCAAGGCTTCATCTGCATTCACATCGGGTAGTACGGCAAAAAACTCTTCGCCACCAAAACGGGCGGCAATGTCATAGCTTCTGAGCTCTTTTTTCATGATTCCTGACACAATTTGCAAGACCTGGTCACCCTGCTGATGCCCATAAGTGTCATTAACACGTTTGAAATGATCAATATCGATAACGATCAGTGATAAACTGCCATCTTTACGGTCTGCCCGAAGTATTTCCCTGCTCAAGGATTCCATCAGGTAACGACGATTATAAAGACCGGTAAGATAGTCTGTTATGGACAGATCATGCAGAAGCTCATTGGATTTTTTTAGTTCGTCCTGTAGTTTTTTGATTTTCAAGTGAACTTTGACCCGCGCAACAAGCTCCTCCGGATCAAATGGTTTTGTTATGTAATCACAGGCTCCGTTTTCCAGGCCTTTTATTTTTTGGATGCGGTCGTTCATGCCGGTCAGTATAATTACGGGGATGTTTTGAAGTTCCGGGCGAGACTTCATCATGCCAAGAAACTTGAAACCGTCCATGCGCGGCATTTCCAGATCACATAAAATCATGTCAATCGACTCGGACAAGAGCTTCTTAAAGCCATCCAGGCCGTCTTCAGCTTCGTGATAGCCGGAAAAAAGCTCAAAGGTCTCCAGGGTGTTGGTTATCTTTTCCCGCACCAGAGCAGAATCATCTATGATTAAAAGGCTGGCTGACATGATCTGAACAATATCCTAAACTAATCTGGAAAACAAATAAAATTAGTTGGTTCTGATGTTAGTGGTCGAAATGCTGATTAATTTTTGGATCCAAAATCAAAGAAGCGGTTCGTGTGCCAGGCGTTTCAATTCAGTGATTACTGAGACATAATCCGGTTTGCCAAAAACAGCACTTCCGGCAACAAAAACATCGGCACCAGCATGAGAAATACGGGCAATATTGGCAGGGTTGACTCCACCATCAACTTCAAGTTCAGCTTCTGAACCACGCCGGTCTAGCATAGCTCTTAAAGAGTGGATCTTGGGCAGGGTCGCTTCAATAAAGCTCTGCCCACCAAAGCCGGGATTTACTGTCATCAGCAGGACCAGGTCCAAGTCATCCAATACATAGTCAAGGACATTGAGTGGTGTTGCCGGATTCAGAGAAACTCCGGCACGTTTGCCCAGTGATTTTATCAGTTGTACCGTGCGGTGCAGGTGGTGAACCGCCTCTGCGTGGACCACAATAATGTCAGCACCGGCTGCAGCAAATTGCGGGATGTAGTTGTCCGGGTTTTCTATCATCAGGTGTACGTCCAGAGGCAGTGTTGTAACCCTGCGGCAGGCTTCCACAAGTAATGGACCGATCGTAATGTTAGGGACAAAGTGTCCATCCATGACGTCGATGTGGATATAGTCAGCTCCAGCGGCTTCTACGGCTCTGATGTCATCGCCAAGACGGGAGAAATCAGCAGATAAAATGGAGGGGGCAATTTTTTTCATTTTTGTAAACCTCAGGATATTTTTCTTAAACGTGCGGCAAAGAAGCCGTCCATGCCGTGTCGATGCGGCCAGGAGCGGAACATACCTTCTTTCGTAAACAGGTCGCTGAAATGCGGGAATAATTCGTTCAGATTTTCTAGCACACAATCAGTGTGTCTTGAAAGAAAATCATTGATAACCTTTTCGTTTTCTTCTGAAGAAGTTGAACAGGTCGAGTAGAGGATTGATCCACCAGGTTTCAGGAGTCGGACGGCATTTTTCAACATGGTTTTTTGTGTGGCTGCCAGTCTTACAATGTCATCTGTTGTCAGTCGCCATTTTGCCTCAGGATTGCGGCGTATTACACCCAGTCCAGAGCAGGGGGCGTCAAGCAGAACCTTGTCAAATGCATCCTTTGGAAAAGCAGCTGAATTCAGCAGGTCTGCCGATCGGGTATTGATAATAGTAATTCCCAGGCGCTGAGCGGTTTCATTGATCAGCGGCAGTTTTGATTTTGAAAGATCCATTGCCAAGACCTGTCCCTGGTTATTCATCAGTTGTGCAAGGTGTGTCGCTTTTCCTCCTGGAGCTGCACATGTGTCGATAATGCGTTCGTCGCTTTGAGGGTTGAGAAGTATGGCGGCCATTTGTGAAGCTTCATCCTGGACAGTGAAAAATCCCTCCCTGTATCCCGGTAGACCGGAGATATTGTGACGCCCCTCAATCTGAATTCCATGGGGAGAAAACTGGCAGGCTCTGGCAGTAATGCCATTTTCGTGCAGACGCAGTAAAAGATCATCACGTGTAATTCTAAGTGTATTTACACGGATAGTCAGTGGTGGTTGCAGTGATGAGGCCGCCGCCAGTAGTTCTGTTTCCTGCTCTCCCAGTTGTGCGAACCATTGCTTGACCAGCCAGGCCGGGTGGGAATGGCGGGCCGCAATGGAAGCTGCCGGTGCCGTAATGGGGTCAGGGTAAGTGATAGTGTCCTTGTGGCGCAGGTAATTTCGCAACACTGCGTTAATAAGGCCGCTGGCACGGGGAATTATCTGCTTGGCCAGGTTGACCGACTCATTGACAGCAGCCGATTCAGGGATACGGTCCAGATAAAACAGCTGATACAGTCCCAGACGCAACAGAATCAGGACCTGCGGTTCAAGTTTTAAAAGCGGTTGGGTCAGTAGACCGGTCAGGATATGGTCCAGTGTCCCCTGGCGGCGAAGAACTCCAAAAACCAGTTCGGCAAATAGCCCTCTGTCTGGTCCGCTGAGTTGCCCATTGGTTAGTTCACGATCCATTAACTGGTCCGCAAAGCTTCCCTCTTTATGGATACGGAGCAGCACTGTAAAAGCAGACAGTCTGGGGTTGGATGGGTTGATTGTAGGGTTACTCAAAAGTTATGGGTCCTTGACATCTCCTGCAGACGCGCAATTCGTTCCGGCATCGGCGGATGAGTTGAAAATAGTGACGCCAACCCGCCACTTGAAAGTGGATTGACAATAAACATGTGAGCGGTGGCCTGGGTCGCCTGCATCGGTACCTGGTTATTGGCCATTTCCAGTTTCTGCAGTGCATTGGCCAGATTCAGCGGGTTGCCACAGATTGAAGCGCCACCTGCATCGGCGATGTATTCACGTGAACGGGAGATTGCCATCTGAACAAGCATGGCTGCGATGGGGGCTAAAATAGCCATAATAATTGAGCTTAGAAAACCACCACCCTCGTCATCATCGCTTCTGCCGCCAAAAATAGCTGCCCATTGTGCCATATGAGCCATATAGGTGATCGCTCCGGCAAATGTGGCTGCGATTGTTGAGATCAGGATGTCGCGGTTTTTTACATGTGCCAGTTCGTGAGCCATGACACCGGCCAGTTCATCCTCAGTCAAAACACGCAGAATGCCGCTGGTTGCGGCTACTGCAGCGTGCTCCGGGTTACGGCCGGTTGCAAATGCATTTGGTGTGTCTGAATCAATCACATAGACCTTGGGCATGGGCAGGTTAGCCCGCTGGGCAAGGCGGCGAACAAGTCCGTAAAAGCGTGGATCGTCCGCTTCCGTAATTTCTTGCGCTCCATACATGGAAAGGACCATTTTGTCCGAGAACCAATAGGAGTAGAAATTCATGCCTGCGGCTATAACGAAGGCCATCATCATGCCCCCTTTGCCTCCCAGCATGCCGCCAAGCGTTACCAGAAGAACTGTTAACAGAGACATCAGAAAGGTTGTTTTAAGCATATTCATTGTTTTTGATCCTCATAATGTTTGATTAAATATTAACAGCATTAAAATAATAAACATTGCCATCCAAAAACGCAAGGGTCTGGTAGTCGTTATTTGGTCAGGAGTTGTAAGCCCCTAAACAGCTTGACATATCTGAAAGAGCGGTGGTAAGTAAAACAATGTTATTTAATAACCTTGGAGGAAAACATGGAGCGTACGTTCGCAATTATCAAGCCGGATGCAGTTGAGAGCAAATTTGCCGGAAAGGTTCTGGA
Source organism: Geobacterales bacterium (assembly GCA_041737975.1). Lineage (GTDB taxonomy): Bacteria > Desulfobacterota > Desulfuromonadia > Geobacterales > Pseudopelobacteraceae > JBGSQR01. The sequence continues at coordinate 9,367 of JBGSQR010000188.1, forward strand.
GAGAATAGAGTCTAACGGTTTCAGCATCGTCGGAATGAAAAAGATCAGGATGACCAAAGAGCAGGCCGAAGGTTTTTACTATGTTCACCAGGAACGCCCTTTTTTTGGTGAGCTGT
>JBGSQR010000265.1:0-4797 GCA_041737975.1 Geobacterales bacterium
CGACCATAAGTTCTACTTCACCGGCTAATAATGCTGCGGCTGTGCAACTTAACAGTAAAGTGACAGTTGAATTCAGTGAGGCGATGAATCCGTCAACAATTAATACTGTCACTTTCAAGGTGGCAGGCCCTGGAGTCACACTCGTAACAGGTACTGTTGTTCCCGTTGGTACTTCAGCGACGTTTACACCTTCAAGCCCACTCGTGGCAAACACACTTTATACTGTCACGATAACAAGCGGAGCTATGGATCTGGCTGGTAATGCCATGGTTACTGACTATGTATTCACCTTTACAACCGGTTTAACCACCGACATAACCAAGCCGACAGTAGCCTCGACCATCAATGCCAACGGTGTCGTCAACGTGCCGGTTAATACCAGTGTTGGTGCAACGTTCAGCGAAGCGATGGATCCTCTAACGATTTCTTCAGAAACATTTGCTCTCAAACAGGGAACAAATGTTGTTCCCGGTACGGTAACATATTCAGGATTGAATGCTGTTTTTACTCCTACCAGCAATCTGTCCTCCAATACCGTCTATAACGCTACAATTACTACCGGAGCAAAGGACAGGGCCGGCAATGCGCTGGCAGCAAACTATGTTTGGAGTTTTACAACAGCTGCTGTTGCGGATGTAGCCAATCCAACCGTTACTCTGGTTAATCCGGCGGATCTTGCCATAAATGTACCGATCAGCAGCGCTGTTAACGCCACGTTCAGCGAGGCGATTAACCCGCTGAGTATCTCAACATCAAGTTTTCAGGTGGGAGGCGTAACAGGAACCGTTGATTATAATGCAATCACCAGGGTTGCGACCTTTAGGCCATTGAGTAATCTTGCTCTCAACACCATCTATACCGCTACAGTTACGAGCGATGTAACGGACATGGCCGGAAATCATCTGCTTATCAACAAGGTTTGGAGCTTTACTACAGCAATCGCTCCGATTGTTGTTCCTGTAATAAATCTACGTACCATCGAACCTTACGGATCATTTGGCGGGACCGCCGGTATGACCAACATGGGGACGCTGACACAAATCAACGGAGATACTGGAACCATTGCCACTGGTACTGCGTCAATAACCGGTTTTCACGATACGGCAGGAGATATCTATACGCAAACTCCATCTAATATCGGAGCCGTGAACGGTAAGATTTATAGCTGTACTAATTCTACCACCGGCCCAACATCTGCCGGTCCAAATGCTGTAGCATGTACAGTTGCAACCCAGGCTCGTCTTGATGCGGAAACAGCATATCTGGCCTTGGTGGCAATGCCTGTAGGCGGTGCCAGTCCTGCACCGGGTGCAAATCTGGCAGGTATAACCCTTGCTCCGGGTGTCTATGTGGCTCCAGGTGGTTCATTCCTGATTGAAGGCGGAGATCTTACCCTCGACGCCCAAGGTGATGCAAACGCCGTATGGGTATTCCAGATGGCGCAGACACTTACGGTGGGTGGTCCTGGCGCAGCAGCTCCCCAAAGCATCATCCTGGCTGGCGGCGCTCAGGCCAAGAATATCTTCTGGCAGGTTGGCAGTTTTGCTACGATCAACGCCGGTGGAGGCGGAACCATGCAGGGAACGATCATTTCCCAGGCAGGAGCATCGTTCTCTACCGCCGGAAATGTTTCAATAGTAACGCTGAACGGCAGGGCACTTTCACTGGGAGCTTCGGTTACACTGGTGAACACAGTTATTAACGTACCAGCTCCTTAGTAAGTTAGAAGTTATTTTCTGCCTTTTTCAGGCAGAAAATAACTTCGTTAACACACTTATCCTGTTTATCAGGGCTAGACTGCACAGCTTGACACACATATCCATAGGACAAGAGAGGAATAATATGAACAGAATAATAAAGAGTATCGTGCCGGGTCTGTTGCTGATTACATTGGCGACTCCCGGGTTCGCAGAGAACAGGCAAGGTGCAGTAACAGTATCTCCTTTTGTCGGTGGCTATTTGCTGGATCATGAGCAACGTGAGGCAAACCGACCTATTTTCGGCCTGCGTGGCGGTTACAACTTTACAAAAAATATCGGGGCTGAGGCCATGTTCGGCTACAGTCTGACTAAGACGAAGGTTGGGAATCGTGAAACCGACATGTATCGCTACGGTGTAGATGTACTGTACCATTTCATGCCTGACAGCAAAATTGTACCTTTCGTCGCCATCGGTGGTGGTGGAACCAATTTCAATACACCACATACCGCCAGCGCCCCGAGCCACTATGCCGGTCTGTTCAGTTACGGTGGCGGTGCCAAGTATTTCGTCAGTGATAATGTCGCCTTGAGAGCTGATGTGCGGCACGTAGTACTTGTACACGATACCGGCGATAATAATCTGGAATACTCAGCAGGATTAACCTTCCAGTTTGGCGGAGTGCAGAAAACAGCTACAGCTTTGCCGCCTGCGGAAAAAACTACCGAAAAGATGGTTGCCCCAGCAATTCAGCTGGTTAAGGATACAACCGCGCCGACAGTTTCGTTTACAGCCCCTGTAAATGGAGCTACCTCTGCACCGGTTAATCAGAAGGTGAATGCCGCTTTCAGTGAGGCAATGGATCCGGCAACAATCAATGGTAAAACGTTTAGCCTGTATCAGGGAAAGGTACCTGTAATAGGAACGGTAACATCTAACGCATCAACGGCAACCTTTATTCCGGCCATGAATTTTGACAAAGGTAAGGATTATAGAGCAAGGATTACAACCGGAGCCAAAGATCTGGCAGGTAATTCGTTGAAAAGTGACTACATCTGGAACTTCAAGGCATTTTCTCCGCCAAAGACTGTCAAGGTGCTGGCTAAACTTCAAAATTCGCATTTCAACTTTGACAGTGCTGAAATATCGGAAAACGGTCAGGATCTGCTGATGCAGAATGTGAAAATCATGAAGGCGGACCCTAAAATGAAAATTCATATTTCAGGGTATACGTCCGCTGCCGGAACAGAAGAGTATAATCAGCGGCTGAGCGAAAGAAGGGCGTTATCTGCCAAGGAATATCTGGTGAAAACCGGTGGTATTGGTGCAGAAAGGATCACTATAATTGGATATGGAGAATCCTATCCGGTTCAATTTGAATCTAATCCAGCAGATAAACTTTCTGATGAAGCCTATGCTAATATGAGGGTCATAATTGAGGTTGTAGAAGATTAATAATTATTTTTACGGCTGAAAAATATTTATGCCCGTAGCCAAAACCGGTTACGGGCATTTTGATTTAATGGCCAATTTGCCCGTTACATTTAACAGTTATGTTAAATGTAACGGGTTAGATGGATTGTTTTCGATTTCACAATCGACCTTGTCCAGTACAATCAAGACGTTATCCAGAGCTTGATTTAAACTTTAGTTTGGCATGGTTGTTGTATTTATGACTGTGAACATCATCAGTTAAACAAGGAGATATAATGCGTTATAAGACAGTATATTCAATAATTATTATGACAGCAGTAGTCGTCACAATAGGTTTCAACGATGCCAATGCTGGTTTTCCTGTTCCTCCTGGTCTGCCAGGTCCTCCAAATGTAAGTGTTAATATCAATGGATATATGCCTGCCCCTCCAGGTGTACATGTTATGGTTGATTCTGGTCGGCCATACTATGTGGAAAGAGAGCGCCGGGTTTATATGGAACGGCAAAGACCGGTCAAGCATTTTAAAAAGCATAAAAAACAGAAGAAGCATCATGATGATAATGGACGCAAGAACGGCCATTATAAGTAAAGACTTCAGTCAGTCGAAGGAGAAACGATGTTTAAACTTCGTTACGCAATGATTGCCGTGTCCCTGCTGCTTTGCTCAGTGACATCCGCCAAAGCTGATGTTAACATCGGTATCGGACTGCCCAACGTTAGTATCGGTATAAATCTGCCCTTGTATCCGGAGCTTGTCCGGGTGCCGGGATATCCGGTCTACTATGCTCCAAGCATGGCTGCTAACTACTTTTTTTATGACGGTATGTACTGGGTCTATGAGAATGATAACTGGTATGCCAGCTCCTGGTACAACGGGCCATGGTCAATAGTCGGTCCGGAAATCGTCCCTTTGTATGTATTGCGAATTCCGGTCCGGTATTATCGCCAGCCACCGGTTTATTTTCGTGGGTGGCAGGCTAATGCACCCCCACGTTGGGGCAAACACTGGGGATCAGGGTGGGAAAAGCATCACAGAGGCTGGAATAACTGGAATCGCCGTTCTGCTCCAAGACCTGCTCCATTGCCGGTCTATCAGAAACAGTATTCGGGTGACCGCTATCCACACGTTGAACAGCAACGGGTTGTGCATAATCAGCAGTACCGTTATCAACCAAAAGACAAGGTGGTCCGTCAGCATTTGAAGCATGAACAGAAAAAGGTGCCTGTGCAGCCTGATAGGAAAACGCAACCGGCTATTAACAAGCCAAAACAAAACGAAACTCCGCATACAAAGCCTCGGCAGCAGGGTGCTCCTCCGGGACCAAACAGTCATCCACCACAACGTGGCGGTGAACAGGTTAAGGCAATAGTGCCGAAACAGCCGGTCCATAAGCAGCCAGTCAGGCCTCAGGAAGTCCATAAACAACCGGCACCGGCAGCACACGAGCAGAAAAAGCCCGAGCCGGTAAAACACGGACAAAAACAAGCACCGGCTCCAGTAAGGGTTGAACAGAAACATCAGCCTGCACCGGCAGCAAAAGAACAGCCAAAGCACCAGAATCAACCAAAGCCACATCCGCAGCATGAACAACAGGCGCCACGCCATCAGGACAGGGGTGAAGCACAGGGTGGAGGCCATGGGCAAGGGCAGCGAGGTGATGATG
>JBGSQR010000298.1:0-1690 GCA_041737975.1 Geobacterales bacterium
TGATCATCTTCCACCGTATGTCCACCAACCAGACAGACACCCGCCTCTTTGACAACACTCAGACCACCGGCCAGAACATCCCGCAGAATTTCACCAGGCAGTGAACAGGCCGGAAAAAAGACCAGATTCATTGCGGTTACCGGACGCCCACCCATGGCATAGACATCGGAAATGGCATTGGTTGCAGCGATACGCCCAAAGTTATAGGGATCATCCACCAGTGGAGTAATGATATCAGCTGTTTCAACAAGGGCCAAATCCGGGCCAATCCTGAATACACCTGCATCGTCTGACGTCTCGGTCCCGACCAGCAGGTCCGGATGTCGTTCATCAAACAGCCCTTTCAGCGCATCTGCCAGTGAAGCCGGACCAAGCTTGGCCCCGCATCCGGCAGCCTTAACCATCTGTGTCAGTTTAATCATATGTTCCTCATTTAATATAGACCCTCGGTACCCGCTTGCTGATACCGCAGAAAAACTCATACGGAATGGTTCCTGCCGCAGCAGCCAGATCCTCGGCATGAATACAATTTCCTGTTTTGTCCGTACCCATCAGCACCACTTCATCACCAACAGAGACCCCTTCAATGCCGGTCACATCCAGCATGATCCAGTCCATGCAGACCGTACCGGTCACCTTGGCCCGCTGGCCTCTGACTAGCACCTCACCTTTGTTGGTCAGGGAGCGACAATATCCGTCGGCATAACCGACCGGTACACTTGCTATCAAAGTTTTATTTTCTGCTGTAAAACGACGGGCATAGCTGATGGTTGTGTCCGCTTCCACCCATTTCAGCATGGCAATGCGGCTTTTCAACCGCATGACCGGCTTCAGATTAAGTCTACCTTGAAAATCAGATGAAGGGAGAGCACCATAGAGGGCAATGCCTGGTCGAACCAGATTGCAGCCGGGAATTTCCCGTAGGAAGGTGGCAGCACTGTTGGCAATATGCACATAACGCGGGGAGTAACCTGCTTTGCGTGTTTCAGACATGACCCAGTCAAATCGATCCGATTGAAGCCTGGTAAAATACTGCCCTGACTCATCCAGTTCATCGGCACTGGCAAAATGGGACATAACTCCTTCAAGTTCAATATTGGGAAGGCTTCGCAATTCTCTTAGAAAGTCTGTGGCCTCAGCATAGGGAATACCAAGACGTCCCATGCCCGTATCTATTTTTAAATGCACCTGGGCTTTGCGAAAAAGTTTACCGGCTGCATGATTCAGCGCCTGGGCCTGCTCCATTGTAAAGATAATCGTGGACAGATTGAACCCTACACATTTTCGTTCCTGCCCCGGATATACTCCGCCCAGCAACAGGATCGGCTTATCAATGCCGGACTTACGCAGCTGGATACCTTCTGCCAGAAAAGCAACGCCAAAGGCATTAACTCCAAGTTCCTCCAGCTCACGACTGATATCCATAAAACCATGGCCATAGGCATCTGCTTTGACAACTGCCAGTATTTCAGTACGCCTTGGAATTGATGAACGAATGGCCTGAAAATTATGACGCAGGGCATTAAGGTCAATCTCGGCAAATGTAGGACGACTGTCAAACAAAATATGGTTTCTCCTTGCTTGCAATTGGTAAAAAGCGCGGCAAATCACCCTGTTGGTATTATCACGTCCATTGAAGGGTGTAAAGGGTGAAACAGGGACGCGGGACTGGGGACGCGGGACTGGAAAA
>JBGSQR010000307.1:0-2649 GCA_041737975.1 Geobacterales bacterium
GTACTGGCGAGGGGACTATCTGTTTTGGCTTCGATTGTTGTTGCTCGTCAGTTGGGAATTGAAGGGTTTGGCGAGCTGGGAATTATTCAAAGTACAATTCTAAACGTAAGTATCTTTATTTCATATGGTCTAGGAATGACAGCAACCAAGCATATTGCTGAATTTCGTTCAAGTGACCCGGAACGAGCTGGTAGGATTTTAGCGTTGTCTGGCGTAACGGCTTTAATGTCTGGTGTTGTTCTGGCTGGTGGACTGGTGTTGTGTGCCCCTTGGCTTGCAGAAAAGACTTTATCTGCTCCTCATTTGGCAGGCTTGCTTCAAATTGGATCACTTTTTCTTTTTCTTAATGCCATGAATGGTTCACAAACCGGTGTCCTATCTGGTTTTGAAGCTTTCAGAGCAATAGCCCGAGTCAACTTGTATTCCGGTATTGCTACCTTCCTTTGTATCGTTGGCGGAGTGTATTTTGCAGGTTTGACAGGAGCTGTCTGGGGTTTGGTTTTAAGCGCATTATTGGGCTGGATTGTGGCACATTTTGAAGTTCGCAAGGAGGCTTGCAAGTTTGGAGTGCCACTTTCCCTGAATGGAATTACCAGAGAAATACCAATATTGAAAAGCTTCAGCATTCCGGCAATTCTCGCCAGTATACTTTATGGACCAGTTGGATGGGTCTGTAGTGCCATGCTTGTAAATCAACCGGATGGCTATGGCCAGATGGGTGTTTTTAATGCTACCGGACAATGGTTCGCATTAATTATGTTTCTACCGGGTCTTCTTGGACAAGTGGTTTTGCCAATGCTTTCGGAATCAAAGGGAGCAAGTGATGATGCTCGTTCACGCCGGATTTTGCAGTTGACGGTTTTGGCAAATTTAATAGTGGTTGTCCCATTGGTTTTAATCACATCACTGGTAAGTCCGTGGTTAATGTCTCTATACGGGCAAGGTTTTAAGCCGTCCTGGCAAGTGCTTGTTATTTCACTGGTAACAGCTGGTGTACTAGCAATTCAATCACCAGTTAGCCAATTTTTAAATGCAGAAGGTCGATTATGGACAATATTCCTTATGAATCTTGGCTGGTCTGCCATTTTTATAGGCATGACAACCTTCTTGATTGACTGGGGGGCTACAGGTCTTGTTACAGCAAGGTTGGTAGCTTATCTCTTCCAGAGCATAATCTTTGTATTACTGGTTTATAGGTCATCGAGCTACTCGATAGTTACAAAACCATGAAACGGATATCAAGGATAAGACAATGTAATCGTTAATTTCAATTATTTATGCAGACATTGGAGCAAGATGCAGTTTATCCAAAAGAATACGAATCAAGTTGCTGATTCAGAGTTGATGGACCTGGAACCAGGCAAGGTTTCCATTGTCATCGCGGCTTATAATGCCGCTGATCACATTTGTCGTTGTCTGGAAAAAGTCTTCGCACAAACATATAAAGCCCTACAGGTTATTATCGTTGATGATGCTTCAACAGATAAAACTGCAGAGGTAGTTAGATCGTTTGGAAAAACTGTTGAATATATCCGTCTCGATTATAACAGAGGTCCTGCTTATGCTCGGACAGTCGGGTTGACGCATTGTCTTGGTGAGTTTGTGACAATCATCGATGCGGATGATTTCTGGCAACCGGAATTTATTGAAACAACAGTTAAATTCCTGAATAGCCATCCTGATGCAGTGGCAGTTAGCACATCATATCGTTTTCAGCGTTGGGATGGCAGCGAAGTAAAGGGGCCAATTCTGGATAGAGTTGATGCCGCAAAGTATCTTGATAATGGTGCAATGATAGATGATTTTTTTGAATTCTGGGGTCGGTATATGCATGTGCTGACCGGCACAGTAATGATGAGGACTGCAATAGTCAAGCAATCCAGAGGTCAGCGTGAAGAATTGAGGCTTACGGAAGATCTTGAGTTTTGGGGTTATCTGTCAACCTTTGGCCTGTGGGGGTTTATACCACAACATTTTTTTGTAACAGATGAACGTGCAGTTAGTGCTTCAGAGCGATTGAACAAAATCAAAAAACGTTATCAGCTATTTAGCGGCATGAGTGTCGTCGAGTGGGAAAAAAGGATACGTCCAAGGGTTCCCAGAGAACAAACGGACTCTTTCAATTTGTTTATATCCCGAATAGCTACTGCAATTATAATTGCAAATGCGTATGTCGGAAAATTCCGAGTTTCATGGTATTTAGCCAAAGAATATCGAGGAAGGCTTGGTAAAGGTCTAGGAAGTTTTCTTCAGTTGGGTCTAGATTTCGGAGCAGTTACATGGCCATTATTTTGTCTGGCAATCCGTTTTAGAGAGTACTTGACTGTTTATGTGCCTGGGATTGCAGGATTGGTAAAAGCAAGAAAGAATACTGAAAAAGAACAAGAGAGTAGCATAAGTGTACTTTATATCTGCTCAGCTACACCTAAAGTAAGTGACAAAAACATGAATTACTACCAACGGGCACATTTTTTGAGTCAAAGCACAAATCTGACTATACTTGCCCGTAAAGGAGCAAGTTACTCCTGCGCTGTTGGAAGTAATGCAATAGTAATTTATCCAACATTGTCCGGTAAATTTGGACAGCTTATTCATGCTGTTTTTCTAGGTCTTAGTCCATTGAAAAAATATCACTTTGATATTGTCATA
>JBGSQR010000422.1:0-1653 GCA_041737975.1 Geobacterales bacterium
AGCTGCTGCTAGCCCTGCAGCATAACCCGAACACTCCTGAAATAGAAACACTGCACGACCACGCTATGGAGCAGCACCTTAATTCCGTTGATAAAAACATCGAAGAAATTACCACCCTCTGGAAAGTTTATTTCAGCAGCCTGGTTAACCCGGAAGAGCGAAAAATGGCTGGGGATTTTACTTCCAAACGTGAAGCATTTGTTAAAGAGGGAATAATTCCGGTACGTGATGCAATCGTTGCCGGAAAATATCTGCTGGCAACAGAATTGACCATCCAGAAGACCAATCCACTCTTTAGAACGGCCAATGAGGTTGCAGTAAAGCTTTTTGAAAATGAAAAAGTACAGGCAAAGAAATCCCATGAAGATGCCGTTAAAAATTACAATAGAACCTTCATTTTTATTGTCTGCGCCATCATCGCTTCAATCGCGGTTTCACTGATAATGGGGATGTTGATCATCCGTTCCATTGCAACCGCCTCCGCATCGCTGATTCAAGCCAGCAAGGCAATGGCAGCCGGCGATCTGACACAACGGGTACAGCTTGCGACTAAAGACGAACTGGGTATAATCGGAGACTCTTTTGATGCAATGGCCGAATCTTTCTCACGCACCATCCAGAAAGTTGCGGACAGCTCAACACAGGTTGCTACTGCAGCAGCACAGGTAAACTCGACTGCAATAAGAATCGCAACAGGCGCTGAAGAGGTGGCTGCACAGGCTGGCACAGTTGCTACTGCTGGTGAGGAGATGTCGGCCACTTCCGGAGATATCGCCCAGAACTGCCAGATGGCTGCCGAAGGTGCCCAGCGCGCCTCACAATCAGCCGTGAACGGCGCAGAAGTAGTTGATAAAACAGTTTTCGTCATGGGACAGATTGCAGAAAGGGTCCAGGCTTCTGCAAGGACCGTAGAAAGCCTGGGAGAACGCAGCGATCAGATCGGCGCCATTATCGGCACAATTGAGGACATTGCTGACCAGACCAACCTGCTGGCACTTAATGCCGCCATTGAAGCCGCCCGTGCCGGTGAACATGGCAAAGGCTTTGCGGTGGTTGCCTCTGAAGTCCGAAAGCTTGCTGAAAGGAGTCAATCGGCAGCCGGTGAAATATCCAGCCTTTCCAGCCGCAGTGTTGCCATTGCCGAGCAGGCCGGCGATATGCTGACCAAAATGGTACCTGACATCCAGAAAACATCCGAACTGGTGCAGGAAATCACTGCATCAAGTAAAGAACAGGACACCGGTGCCGAACAGATCAACAAGGCTATTCAGCAGCTTGATCAGGTTATCCAGCAGAATGCCAGTGCTTCCGAAGAGATGGCATCCACCTCTGAGGAACTTTCCAGCCAGGCCGAGCAGTTGCAAGATTCGATCAGTTTTTTCAATATCGGCAATCAGGCTCGGAGCGCATCTGTGACTCGTAGACCTGCCAGAAAGATGCAGACCGCACATGCCAGGAGTGCAGCACCTCCAGCCAAGCGAAATCCCAGTGGCGGTGTAAATCTGCAGCTGGGCAACGCCGGTCCGGATCATCTTGATGACGAGTTTGAAAAATTCTAGAGGCGGTTGCGTTACAATAAAAATTTGAGCAAAAAATGGAGATTCAAGAATATGAGTATTAAAATTAAGCTAATGATTATTTTACTGGTTGGAT
>JBGSQR010000429.1:0-7031 GCA_041737975.1 Geobacterales bacterium
GCGGTATATGTCCCGGCAGATGATTTTACCGATCCGGCAGCTGTGCATACTTTCTCGCATCTTTCCGCCTCAATCGTTCTGTCTCGCAAACGTGCGAGTGAGGGGCTCTACCCGGCTATCGACCCGCTGCAGTCCAGCTCCAAAATGGCTACACCCGGCATCATCGGCGAGCGGCACTATGCCCTCGCGCAGGAGATACGGCGGACTCTGGCGCAATATTCTGAACTTAAAGATATCATAGCCATGCTCGGTCTTGAGCAACTGTCTCCCGAGGATCGCAATGTGGTAGCCCGCGCCCGCCGCCTGGAGCGTTTTCTTACCCAGCCATTCTTCACTACCGAGCAGTTCACCGGCCTTAAGGGCAAGCTTGTAAGTCTTGAGGACGCGCTGGACGGCTGTGAGCGTATCCTGCGAGATGAATTCAAGGATTACCCGGAGAGTGCGCTCTATATGATCGGGGCGATTGATGAGGTAAAGAAAAAACCGGAGGATACGCATGTCTCAGCCGACTCTCATGAATCTTAAGGTTCTCCTGCCGTTCCAGGTCTTCGTGGAGAAAACCGAAGTCGTACGCATCGTTGCGGAAGGTCACGCGGGTTCGTTCGGCCTGCTGCCGCACCGGCGTGACTGTGTTGCTGCGCTTGCGCCTGGAATTCTTGTTTTTGAGACTGAAACGGATGGTGAAGTTTATCTTGCGGTAGATGAAGGCATGCTGGTCAAAACCGGACCGGACGTACTCGTTTCCGTACGGAACGCAACTTCTGGAACGGACTTGGGGCAACTGCATCAGGCGGTGGAGCGGGATTTTTTGAATCTGGACGAACACGATAAAAGCGTGCGATCGGTACTGGCGAAACTGGAAAGCGGTTTTTTACGGCGCTTCGCGAGTTTTCATAATGAATGACGATCCGACTAAAAAATTATCGAAAGAGAGGCCGACCTTCAGTGAGCAGGTGGGAGCGAAAGCGTCACGCAAACTTAAGGCTCGCCGCAATTCCTCAACTGGTGTCTGGTTCGGCCTGGGTATGATGGGCCTTATCGGCTGGTCGGTGGCTGTCCCGACGCTGATTGGTGCGGCACTTGGCATCTGGCTGGACAAACAGTATCCGGGCACGCATTCCTGGACGCTGGCGCTGTTGGTGGCCGGGCTGGTAATTGGCTGCATTAATGCCTGGCATTGGGTTGACAAGGAAGACAGGGCAATGCGGGAGGAGAATAAAGATGAGTGAAACAGTGACACTGGCACTGGCATGGCTGGCTGGCGGGGGTATCGGGCTGATCTTTTTTGGCGGTCTCTGGTGGACGGTCCGCAAGGGGGTTACGGCAAAACAACCGGCGCTCTGGTTCTTCGGCAGCATGCTGCTGCGGATGAGCGTTACGCTGGCTGGCTTTTATGTTGTCTCAAACCGTCATCTGGACCGGTTGCTGCTCTGTCTGCTCGGTTTTTTCATTGCGCGTATCATCGTGACGCGGCTTACCCGGATTGCGGGAAAGCAGGAATGTCTGACAGAGAAGATCAGTCATGCGCCTTAGTCCCGATGAGATGATTTTCTGGCAGCACGGTTTTTTTAAACTCAACGCCACCATTCTGTTCACATGGGGAGTGATGCTGTTACTGGCTGTCGGTTCAAAGCTGGTCACGCGCAGACTCTCCACCGATCTGAATCGCACCCGTTGGCAGAACCTCCTGGAAATAGTTGTCACCGCCATCATGAAACAGATCGAAGAAGTCGGCCTCCAGAATTCCGGGAAATATATCGGTTTTCTGGGCACGCTGTTTCTGTTTGTCGCCACTTCCGCTCTCTGTACCGTCATTCCCGGCTATGAGCCGCCAACCGGTTCGCTCTCGACCACAGCGGCGCTTGCGCTCTGCGTGTTTGTGGCCGTACCGCTTTTCGGTATTGAGGATCTGGGTGTAGGTGGATACCTCAAATCGTATGTAGAGCCGACGGTCGTCATGCTGCCGTTTAACATTATCAGCGAAATTTCCCGCACGCTGGCGCTGGCTGTCCGTCTGTTCGGTAATATGATGAGCGGTGCGATGATTATCGGTATTCTGCTCAGCATCACTCCCTTCATTTTTCCGATCGTCATGACGCTGCTCGGCCTGCTGACCGGCATGGTGCAGGCATATATTTTCACTATTCTGGCAGCGGTATACATTGCAGCAGCCACCGGGGCACGGAAGAAGAAGGCAGTGGTATGAAGGTGAAATTGGATCTTGAAGTCATTTTTAAAACTTCTGCCTGAATTTCAAATCCGTTACTAAAAGGAGACCATATGGACAGCATGACTATCATAGCAGTGGCATCAATTGTCATTGCCGGCATCACCACCGGTTTCGGAACTATGGGTCCGGCACTGTCGGAAGGAAGAGCCGTGGCTGCGGCATTGAGTTCACTGGCCCAGCAGCCCGACGCTTCCGCCACCATCACCCGGACGCTGTTTGTCGGTCTGGCAATGATTGAATCTACGGCCATCTACTGCTTCGTCGTCTCGATGATTCTTATTTTCGCCAACCCGTTCTGGAACCATGCCATCACTCTGGCAACAGGGAAATAACTCATGCTAATCGATTGGTTCACCGTTATCGCCCAGACACTCAACTTCCTCATTCTGGTCTGGTTGATGAAACGCTACCTTTACAAACCGATCCTTTATGCCATTGACCAGCGGGAGAAGCTTATTGCAGCTGAACTGGCGGATGCGGCTACGACAAAATCCGATGCCCAGAAGGAACGCGACGAGTTTCAGCATAAGAACGAGGAATTCGATCAGCAACGCGTCACGCTTTTGAGTAAAGCAACGGAAGAGGCGAAGACCGAACGCGAGCGACTCCTGGTGGAAGCACGGCAGGCGGCAAACGATTTGGGTGCCAAGCGGCAGGAAAGTCTGAAAAACGACGCCGTAAATCTGAATCAGGCCATCACTCTCCGGACACAGCAGGAAGTCTTCGCCATTGCACGTAAGGCGCTGACTGACCTGGCCGGTACGACGCTGGAAGAACGCATGCTTGATCTTTTTCTCAGCAGATTGAAGGCGGTACAAGGAGCGGAAAAGGAACAACTGACCGCTGCGATCAAGGCCACACAGAAACCTGTTATTGTTCGTACGGTGTTCAAACTTTCTGCGGCACTGTCTGCCTCAACGGAACAGGTGATCAAAGAAACTTTTGGCATAGAGAACCACATCCGTTTCGAGACCTCTTCAGACCTGATCAGCGGCATTGAACTGGTTACGGATGGACACAAGGTGGCGTGGAATATCTCGGATTATCTGAAGTCGATGAAAAACGGTATCGCTGAACTGCTTGACAACAAAGTCAACCCGGAAGCTGATGCCGGGCCTGCACCAGAGGATGATCATGGAACCTGATAGACTGCAAAATGTCTTTGACGGAGCGTTTAATGAAATCCGTCAGGTGCAGGAATCTTTCACTCCGCAACTGAAGCTGCGGGAGGTTGGGTCAATTTCCAGCGTCGCTACCGGCATAGCCAAAGTATCGGGACTTCCCGGCGTGGGTTTTGATGAATTGGTGACGTTTCCCGGTGGTCTGTCCGGCATTGCATTCAACGTGGATGCGGATGAGATCGGTGTTGTTCTACTCGGTGACTACTGGCACCTTAATGCCGGAGACCAAGTAGAGCGCACCGGAAGGGTAATGGATGTGGGTGTGGGTGATGGTCTGCTGGGTCGCGTCATTGACCCGCTTGGCCGGCCACTTGACGGCAATGGTCCGGTTGCTTTCAGCAGTCGACTTCCCATTGAACGCCCTGCAGCGCCGATTATGGAACGCGCCCCCGTAACAGTACCTCTTCAGACTGGGCTCAAAGTAGTCGACGCACTCATTCCGGTCGGCCGCGGTCAGCGCGAACTTATTCTGGGTGACCGGCAGACCGGCAAAACTGCCATAGCGATCGATACCATCCTCAACCAGCGGGATCAGGATGTTCTGTGCGTCTATTGCGTCATCGGCCAGCGCGCATCAGCAGTTGCAAAGGTCGTGGCAACTCTGCGGGAAAAGGGAGCATTGGGGCACACCGTGGTGGTAGTGACCGAGGGGAACGACCCACCTGGTCTGGCATATATTGCTCCTTACGCTGCGACCAGCATTGCAGAACATTTTATGGAAGCGGGGCGAGATGTGTTGATTGTCTACGACGATCTTACCCACCACGCCCGCGCCTACCGTGAACTATCCCTGCTGCTGCGCCGTCCCCCCGGTCGAGAGGCGTTTCCAGGTGACATTTTCTATATCCACTCGCGGTTGCTGGAACGTGCCACACACCTGTGCAAGGAACGCGGTGGCGGTTCACTCACCGCCCTACCCATAATTGAGACCGAAGCGCAGGATATTTCCGCCTATATTCCGACCAATCTGATTTCCATCACGGATGGACAGATATACCTGTCGCCGTCGCTGTTCGAGCTGGGAGTGCTGCCAGCTGTCGATGTGGGAAAATCCGTTTCGCGCGTCGGAGGCAAGGCCCAACTGGCAGCCTACCGGGCGGTAGCAGGTAACCTGAAACTCGCCTATGCACAGTTCGAGGAACTCGAGACATTTGCCCGCTTTGGTGCACGCCTGGATGAAGACACCCGGACGATTATTGAGCATGGCCGTCGAATCCGGGCCTGCCTCAAACAGGCCGAATTTGCTCCGGTATCAGTCCTATCCCAAATAGCTCTGCTGCTGGCATTGTTCGCAAAGCTTTTCGATACTGTGCCGCTTGACCGGATGGCGAACGCCGAGCAGGCTGTACTCAAAGCAGCGACGGAAATTCCAGTGGATGTGAGCACACGATTACATACCTCTGACAAGCTGAGTGACAAGGATCGTGAAGCAATTATCCAGATCGCCCGCAGAGCGCTTGCCGCCTTCCAGCCGACAAGTAAACCGGACGATGGGAAGAAAAAATGAGCAACTCCATCGCAGATCTGCGCAGAAAAATAGACGGAGCCGGTGATCTTCAATCCGTTGTTCGTACAATGAAGGCTCTGGCGGCCTCGAACATCGGACAATATGAACAGTCGGTACGTTCATTAGCCAACTATTTTTCGTCTGTGGAAGCCGGATTGGGGGTCTGTTTGCGCGAATTCGGACCGACAGTAAAAAAGACAGAATCAAAACGGCGTGACAGTTCTCTTGAAATCAGCGCAGTTGTTTTCGGTTCCGATCAGGGGTTGGTGGGGCGTTTTAATGATGTGATTGCCGATTATGCAATAAAGACGCTTGCTGACCTTCCGGGCACACACCGGGTGTGGGCCGTTGGTGAGCGGGTCTTTGCCCGTCTGGAGGACGCAGGATTGCCACAGTCCGGACTCTTCGCCGTGCCGAATTCCGTCAGGAGCATCACCCCGCTCATCGCGCAAATTCTTGTGGAGAGTGAGTCGCAGCGTACCTCTTCGACCATGTTTACTACAGATCGGGAGGCGTCCGCAGAGCTTCATCTCTTCTACAACCTTCCAACCTCCGGGGCGGTGTATGAGCCTCAGCATCAGCGGTTGTTACCGTTGGATTTGAGCTGGCAGCGCGAACTTGCCAGCCGCTCCTGGCCGACAAAGATTCTGCCCGAAGTCATGGGGGACACTTTTGAAACACTGCGGTCGCTCATCAGTGAATATCTCTTCGTTTCTCTTTTCCGCGCCTGTGCTGAATCTCTGGCGAGCGAGAATGCAAGCCGTCTGGAGGCAATGCAGCGTGCCGATAACAACATCGATGAACTGCTGAAGGACCTGGGAGGGAGATATCATCGTTTGCGTCAAAGCGGCATCGACGAGGAACTGTTTGATGTCATATCCGGCTTTGAAACGCTGAGAAGTTCAAAAAGCAGAACAAAGGGGTCGAGATGAATATCAACGTGAAAGATTTCAAGGCACCGGAAGGCAAAAAGATCAAACTCGAAAAATGGCCGACAAAAGTGAAGAAGGTTTATGCGTCAAAGAAGAAGTACCACAAACACCTCAAAGAACAGGTGGAGGAATTGAGCTCTATGCAGCGCCTTCACTATGCTTCCAACCAATATGCTGTGTTGCTGATTTTTCAAGCGATGGATGCCGCCGGCAAGGACGGTGCCATCCGCAATATCATGTCCGGTGTCAATCCACAAGGCTGCCAGGTGTTCAGCTTCAAACACCCTTCGGTCAATGAGCTCGAACATGATTTCATGTGGCGAACCTCCCAGTGTCTGCCGGAACGTGGTCGGATCGGAATCTTTAACCGGTCCTATTATGAAGAGGTGTTGATAGTTCGAGTGCATCCTGAGATCCTGCACAGTCAGGGGCTTCCAGACTCTTTGCTTGATGAAAAAACTATCTGGAAGGAGCGCTATCGCTCAATTGTAGACATGGAGGAGCATCTCCATCGAAACGGCACACGGATTCTCAAGTTCTTCCTGCACCTTTCTTGGGAGGAGCAGCGTAAGCGTTTTATTGATCGTATCGATGAACCAGAAAAAAACTGGAAATTCAGTCTTGCCGACATCGAAGAAAGGGGTTTCTGGAAACAATATATGCTGGCCTATGAAGCGTGCCTGAGCGCAACGAGTACGAAAAATGCACCCTGGTATATTGTCCCAGCTGACAACAAAAAGAACACCCGGCTGATCATTTCCCAGATAATTCTCGATACGTTCAAGTCCCTCAAAATGCATTACCCGGAAACATCTGAAAAACGCCGGCGGGAATTGGAATCTATTCGCAAGCAACTCTGAAGGTAAGCCAATGATCACTGTAAAATCGGATAAACGATGAAAACCAAACTCTTTAACTTCTGGCACTCGTTCCGCTCCAGTTACTGGTTCGTGCCGACTGTCATGTCGGTTATTTCCATAGCTCTTTCCCTCGGCACGACTACTATAGATACCGTTCTCTCCCGCGACGTTACAGAAAAAATCGGCTGGCTCTACAGCGGTGGCCCGGAGGGTGCCCGCTCCATCCTCTCCACGGTGGCCGGGTCCATGATCACCACTGCCGGGGTGGTCTTCTCCATTACCATTGTAGTCCTCTCTCTTACCTCCTCCCAATTCGGCCCG
>JBGSQR010000346.1:0-3646 GCA_041737975.1 Geobacterales bacterium
AGGATGCCATGGAAAGGCTGCAATCATATCGGCGTTTGGCCGGTTTGTAGAATTACTATTTTTTCAGTATAAATAAAAGCGGCCCGGACATCTGACTGTCTGGGCCGCTTTTTTATTGCTGTAAATTATAAGAATAAACTAAATCAGGATTATTTGGTCGTCGGTTTTTTACGTGTTACTGTTTGTTGGTTGACTCGTGTTTTAGGCTGCCTTGATACCGGTTTTTCCTCTCTCCGTTCCGCCCTTTTACTGTAATGCTCCCTTGCTGTCCCCGTAACCACTTTTTTTTGGACTGTTCCAGCCAGGCTTTGTACTTCGTCGTTGGTCAATAGGCGGTACTGTCCTATTTTTAAATCACCCATCCAGACAGCACCGTAGCGAACCCGCCGGAGTCTGACTACGGACAGACTGACAGCCTCACACATGCGTCTGACCTGTCTGTTGCGCCCCTCGTGGATGGTAATGGAGATCCAGTCGTTCTGCTCTCCATCCTTGATCAGTTGCACTGTTGCCGGTGCGGTCATCTTTTCATCAATCATCACACCGTGTGACAATTGGTCGAGTTGGCTCTGATGAACCTTGCCCCGAATCCTGACCTGATATTCCTTGTCTATTTCGTGGCGCGGATGCATCAGCTTGTTGGCCCAGTCACCGTCATTGGTCAGCAACAGCAGGCCTTCAGTATTGTAGTCCAGGCGACCAACCGGGTAGACACGTTCTTTGATGTCCTTGAGCAGGTCCGTTACCAACTGACGTCCGCCCGGATCGTCCATAGTCGTCATATAGCCGACCGGCTTATTCAGCAGGATATACAGGTGGGTACTGACCGGTTTGACCGGTTTGTTGTCGACAGTGATATTATCCACTGCCGGATCGGCTTTGCTGCCCAGTTCTGTGACAACAACACCGTTGACTGATACACGTCCGGCCAGTATCAGTTCTTCAGCGGCGCGGCGTGAAGTAATTCCGGCCTGTGAGATAAGTTTTTGCAGACGTTCTTGCATGGTAGATTTCCTTATTGAAAACTAAATGTCACTCAAACAATAAAAATGGGGGCCTGTGCCCCCATATGAAGATATTTTCCTGAAGTGTTTACTCTACAAATTGTGACATGGCCCTGAATTTATTGTAGCGGTCATCAATCAGCTGCTCGTTTGTCATCTTGTTTAAGTCGGCCAGGTTTCTTGCAATAGCTTCTTTCAGGTTCTTTGCCATCTGCTCATGATCCCTGTGTGCCCCGCCGACCGGCTCCTGGATGATCTCATCAATGACACCCAGCTTGATAATATCCTTGGCAGTCAGTTTAAGCGCATCAGCAGCCTGCTCGCCTTTGGTGCCGTCAGACCAGAGGATGGCAGCGCACCCTTCCGGTGAGATAACGGAATAGATGGAATGCTCCAGCATCAGTATTCTGTTGCCGACCGCCACAGCCAAGGCGCCACCGGAACCGCCTTCACCGGTGATACAGGTGATAATCGGGGTGCGCAGGCAGGACATTTCGCGCAAATTGCGGGCAATTGCCTCAGCCTGGCCACGCTCTTCGGCACCGATGCCAGGGTAGGCACCAGGTGTATCCACAAAGGTAATTACCGGCAGCTTGAACTGTTCTGCCATCTGCATAACTCTCAATGCCTTGCGGTAACCTTCCGGATTAGGCATGCCGAAGTTTCTGTATACTTTTTCCTTGGTATCGCGACCTTTCTGGTGTCCGATAACAATCACCGGCTGGTCATTAAAACGGGCCATGCCGCAGATGAGGGCGTGATCGTCTCCAAAATTACGGTCGCCATGCAGTTCTGTGAAATCTGTAAACATCAGATTGATATAGTCCAGTGTAAAAGGACGGTTGATATGACGTGCCACTTGGGCGGTCTGCCAGCGGGTCAGGTTAGTAAATATTTCTTCGCGCATCTGCTCGACATGTTTTTCAAAAACAGCCAGATCAGCATCCAGATTAAGCCCGTCAATGGAAAGTTTTTTGATTTCCTCAATTTTTCTTTCCAGCTCAACAATAGGTTTTTCAAAGTCCATGGGAAATGGTGTTGCCATTAAATTAACTCCTTCAACTCACTAAAACACTGGAATTTCTATTCAAAAGAGACAGCATTATAACCAAACAGTCTCTCTACTTCCAGCTTTAAATCATTGCTGGCGATAACCTTCATTTTTGGCGGTAGAGTCATGGTGGAGCGGCTCCGTTCGGCCAGTATGAAATGGATAAAAGTTGGAATGTCTCCGCTGTGGCGTTCAATGATTGTCTTCAGAGATGCCAGTCGTTCTGCCGAGGTCTCTTCCACACGCAGATTGATGGAGATTTTTTTGGTTGTCTGTGCCTGAGCGTCATGCAGATGCTGGATATCACCGGCTGGTCCGCGATTCTTGATCTGCCATTCACTGGCCCCTTCTTTCTGCCCCTGGACCAGGATTTTGGGCCCTTTCTCGGTTCTTTCCAGTTTGCCTGTCACAAACAGAGGATCATCGGATTTCAACAGGCTGGATGTATTGGCATAGATATCGGAAAAAACGGTGATTTCCACAGAACCGGTCAGGTCTTCTATGGAAGCGAAACACATGCGGTCACCCTTTTTTGTAATGATCTCCCGGAAGGCGGAGACAATGCCGCAGATTCGGACTTCACCACCGTCAGCCATATCGCCAAGCCTGGAGATGTCGGCGCAGCCGAGCCGTTTCATGTCCTGAATGTAGTTATCCAGTGGGTGGCCGGTGATCAGGAATCCCAGAGCCTCTTTTTCGTAGGCCAGTTTTTCCTTGTCGTGCCATTCTGCTACCACAGGCAGCTTGCCGCCGCTTCCGTTGAATTTGACCACCTCATCGGTTCCGAACAGGGAGACCTGGGCGCTGTCACGTTCCTGCTGAATGCGTTGGCCAACGCTCATTGCGTTTTCCAGTCCTTCCATCATGGAGGCGCGAGTGGCTTTGGTGGAATCAAAAGCACCGCACTTGATCAATGCTTCGATAACTCGCTTGTTAACACGGCGCATGTCAACCCGTTCACAGAAATCGAACAGTCCGATAAACGGGCCGCTTTTGCGGGCTTCCAGTACGGCTTCGATTGCTCCGCTACCGGCACCCTTGATGGCACCCAGACCAAAGCGCATGGAAGTACCGACAACCGTAAATGTCAGACCGGACTCATTGATATCTGGCGGCAGAACGTCGATGCCCTGCTCCCTGCAGTCGGCAATGCTCTTGATGACCTTGTCAGTGCTGTCCATGTCGCAGGTCAGCAGCGCTGCCAGAAACTCCACCGGATAATGTGCCTTCAGCCAGGCTGTCTGGTAGGCGATCAGGGCATAGGCGGCGGAATGGGATTTGTTGAAACCGTATTCGGCGAACTTTGCCATCTGGTCAAAAATCGCTTCGGCCTTTTTGGTGTCGATGCCCTGTTCCTTGGCACCGGCCAGGAAAGGCTCCTTTTCCTTGGCCATAACAACCGGGTCTTTCTTACCCATGGCGCGGCGCAGCAGGTCGGCACGTCCCAGGGAGTATCCGGCCAGGGTGCGGGAAATCTGCATAACCTGTTCCTGGTAGACAATGACGCCGTAGGTGTCTTTCAGGATCGGTTCCAGTTCCGGCAGGTCAAATACAACCTTCTGGCGGCCATGTTTACGCTCGATAAAGTCAT
>JBGSQR010000376.1:0-9068 GCA_041737975.1 Geobacterales bacterium
GGAAACTGATGATGTAGAATTTCTCCATATTGATACTGTTCTGGGTCGATTTGTAGAGGATCTGTCAAAGTTATGCGGGGTTGAGCGGCATAAGCTGAAAGAACATTTGGAAGGCAGGGTATATTCAAAAGCTGCGTGACCGCAATATTCGGTAACTTGACGGATAAAGTAATGTAGTGTTATTGTTATAACTGGAGATAACGCCATGAGAAAAAATGCTATTGAAAAAGCCGCTGACGATGTGGTTCAAAGCTTCATAAAAAAGACGCACTCTAGATGTGCTGCTACTGGGGCTTTTGTAGACAAAAGAGCAGACACCACTTGTAAATCAAGCAACGTGCGTTCAGAAAATATTGCTAATAAGGTCATGAAGCATTTCGGCCAGCAAGTGAAGACTGAAACAGAATGCCTACAAAAGGACATAGTTAATAGACTAAGAGAAGAACTACTTCGCAAACGCCCACTAACATCGTCATTGAAATATGTCAAATCGTAAGCCAGTTTTAAACATTATAGCTGGCCCCAATGGATCAGGTAAAACCACGTATACTAGGCTATTGCTTGAAAACGAATGGTCAGAAAACTGTATTTTTATCAATCCAGATAATATTGCCCAGGAGCGATTTGGTGACTGGAACTCAAAAGAAGCATCGTTAAAAGCCGCTCAAGTTGCAGAAGCGATAAGGATGGAGTGTCTTGAAAAAGGCATAGGCATGGTTGTAGAAACGGTCTTATCAAGAGAAGATAAGATCGAATTTATCCAGCTGGCGAAAAGTAAGGGGTTTTTTGTAAGACTTTATTTCATTGGTACCAGTTCGCCTATTATAAACATTAAACGTGTAGCAAGAAGAGTCCAAAGCGGTGGGCATAACGTCCCTACAGATAAAATTGTAGAACGTTACTACCGCTCTCTGGCTTTATACGTCGCCGCCGCTCGTATAGCAGATAAAACTTACCTCTATGACAACTCTCGCGATGACCAGACTCCACAAATCCTTTTCAGAACTGAATACGGCAAGGTGAAAAAAAAATATGCTCATCTCAAAAATTACGAATGGGCAAAAACACTAGTCGCTGAATTTGACGTATTAGCCTCGGAATATCCCATTCAAGAAGGCTAGATGCCGAAGGCTGTCTGTTCACAGCCTACCTTCTACCTCCCCTGCTTAAAAACATCGGTATCAACCAACCCCCTCTTCCAAACTATAAGGCCGACAATAACAAAAGCCATTGCCGCAACAAAACATCCGATCAAAACCCAAAGTAGCGACATCGTTTCGCTCACTAAATGTGCATACATAATCTGCCCTCCTTAATAAAGACGATATAGACATCAGTTTGCCCTGTCAACCGTAAACATGAGTAATAATTACGTTTATTATCATACAATAACGGGCTGTCAACTCGGCGACTCCTTGTTACACCATAACATAGTCAGTAAAAGCCGCCTTTTCAGCAATAAAATGCCTTCGCCTAAAAGCACAAAAAAGCTTGACCAGAAACATCAGTATGTATATATTAAATATATACTGAATGGACAGAGGGAAATATGAGCATCTTTGTAATCACAAAACAGGAAGACTTTGAAGCACCGGATTATATCTACGTCGAAGCAGATTCGATTGAAGTCGTTCGTGGCCATATCTATAAGGCGGTAAAAGAGGCACTGGACAAACTTGTGGACTCCAACAGAGGGGCATACAACAGCGTAAGGCTGTTTGGCCGCCACTTCTGGCTAGAAGGCCTGGCGGGAGAGATTGCAGTCCGATATCCTTATATGAACGAGGTAAGGGCAAATTTTACTTTCAACGACATTACTTTCCCGATCCAGACACTAGAGGAGTATGTCGCCGGTCGGAAAGTGGTGTTGACAACCATTATTCCAGTTGAAGGAAAAGAATACAGGGAGACCGCATAATGTACGGAGTTGACAAAAAACCGGAAGCAACAATCGAACTTGGCGAAGGACTGGTAACTGTAAAACGAAAAGGCGTAACCCGCCCCGTTGTCGCTGTTATCCTCGGACACAGTGCTGACGAAACAGGGAACATTAATCGTCTGGTGCTTGATCGCCTGATCCACAAGCCATATGAAACCGATATGGGTGGCTGGCATGTGACCGGTGCGGTTTGTAGTGTATTGATACGATAGGAGAAATTATGGATGGGAATGTTATTAATCGCAAAGAGTTTGGGCGTTACAGAGTTAGGCTTTCTGAAACCCGTTCCGGTTTGACCGTGTTCATTTCCGACATCAAGGAATGTGACCGGACAATTGCGAAAATATACGCAACAGACAGCAACCAGTGTTTCAACAGCGTTACTGCTGAAGCAATTACATTTTTATCATCATTCACCCAGACAAAAGACGTTGAATCCAAGAACAACTTTGTTCACCTTTTAAATGGGTACATCTACGGCACAATCGACTTGGTATCCTCTATCGAATGGTTTAATCCCCACGCGAGACCGCAATGCTGATACTTGTAAGCGGTGCTACTGCAACAGTAAAGAAACATCTTGGTCATCCCAACCTTGGCCAGCTAATTACTCCAAGAGACGGAAACAGACTAATTGACGGTATGGTTTACGCCGCCGATAACTCGGCTTACAGCTCATGGGACGAAAACGCTTTCTTGCGGATGCTGGATCGCCTGACAGGTAAGAATCCACGATTTGTAACCGCTCCGGACTATGTTGGCAATGCAAGAATCACCAGAAATCTGTTCGATAAATGGTCGCCTGAGATTGTTTCCAGAGAACTGCCTATCGGTTATGTCCTTCAGGATGGACAGAACTGGCACGCTGTCCCTTGGGATGAAATTGATGCCCTATTTATAGGCGGCACAACAGAATTCAAAAGAGATGATCACGTCCGATATCTGGTGCGTAAAGCCAACGAAATGGGAATATGGGTACACATGGGCAGGGTGAATTCACTTAATCGCTTGCAGATGGCTTTGGAAATGGGGGTTTCGTCAGTAGATGGATCGGGATTTAGCCGATTTGCTGAGATCAAGCTCTCAAGAGCGCTTCGTTATTTGGAAACAGCGCAATATGGATTTGATTTTGCGCTTGCAGCTTGAGTGATCTGACTTTGAACATGGTTATTCATGGATCGAATATTTGTCTACTTTGCTTGTACTTGGAAAGAAGTTCTTCCTTCATCTTGCTTGCATCAAAACCGAACACTCGATCTAGAAGTGCAACTGCTTTGAGATTCTGGTTATGACAAAGTTCAAATGCCTTCTCGTCTTCGGAATAGACTAGGCACTCACCTGGTTCTTCATTGCACTTGCCTAAATATTTACAGGTAAGACAGAAAGGCACATTATACATACGACTTGCATTCTCAAGAACGTGTTCATAAAGAGCCTGGCCAATGGCATCATATTCACTCCGCAAATCTAAACCATCTGCAGCTTTTCGGATTAACCTAAAACTGTCATTCAATACCTGTCTAGGTACGCCAGCAGCTCTTAGAGTTGTATGTCTCCAAAGTCGCATTGCTAGGAGATAGATTTCATGGGTAGCCGCAGACATTTAGTTCTCCACATAATCCAAAAAAATAAAATACAGTATTACTAAAATATCACTACTAAATCATAACCAATTATTATGTTTACTACTATTTTCAATAATAACACTTTTTATTGATTCATAAAGTTAAATTAACAGCAATACAACAATCCGATAATATTTATTTTATGGCCCAACAACACTATCTTTTTGCTTGACCGTTAAATAATACAATAGTAATATCAAAGTAACAGAAGGAAGCAATATTACATGGAGGAACACATATGACGACTGCAAATATCGCTAACGAATTGCTTGATGAACTCATTGATACTGACGACACAAAAGATGGAAATATGATTCTTGGTGACAGGGTTCGTATCCGTCATGAAGGTACAATTCGCCCTGGCACGAAAGTTCCAGTTGCGTCTTGTTCCGACAAACAGAAAGCTCTTTACAACCAGCTCAACGCAAAAGGCATTGACTTTGATACCATTAACGCTGAAATGCTCAAACTCGGCGGCAACGGGAACGCGTCAGCAAAAAGCGTTCTTCGTCCAGTAAATATCGACTATTTCGTTATCAGGGATTGTGACTTTAAAAATCCGAAGCATGCAGAATATATTCGCGATAACTACGCTGATGAAGATGGTAAGGTACGCCGCATTCCGATCATGTTTCCAACCAACGACATTATGACGGCTATCCCGCATAATTTCGTCGCCTTCGATGGTGCTCACAACGTCCGGTGCTTTTCGTTCTACGATGGCGATGATCTAAAGTTCAAATATCTGCCCAAAGGGTTTAAGGACAATCCTAAACCGGAAAACTGGCTTGTGCTTGATTCAGAAGACGAAGACGAAGCTACCAAAGTTTGTGGTTAC
Organism: Geobacterales bacterium; assembly: GCA_041737975.1. Classification (GTDB taxonomy): domain Bacteria; phylum Desulfobacterota; class Desulfuromonadia; order Geobacterales; family Pseudopelobacteraceae; genus JBGSQR01. The sequence goes on from JBGSQR010000376.1 coordinate 4,403, forward strand.
AAGGTTGGTTTCTCTGGCCGCTATCAATTCTATATCCCCGGCGTTGCCTCTGTGGGTGAGGTTGTATTGCCTACCGGTTCTTGGTATGGGCTTGGCGACGCTGTTGCTGTTCTCAAGCGTGTTCGCACCGTTCTAGGGCGTTTTAATGGAACCTTCAAGGAAAAATCATTCCTTGTTTTGGAAAAAGTAAAACAGAAAGTCAAAGCACCAGATGGAAAGCGTCAAGACCAATGGGTCGTTACAGTTAATGTGGCTGTAGAAATGATTGAACTTGCCGCCTATGCCGAAACTAAAACAAGTCGTGGTTTTGCCGGTCTGCAACTCCTGAACGGTGGTATAAAATCTTCTCCTTCCGTATTGGAGCCACCAACAGCTTCAAAACCTGCAAAAGAAACAGTTGTCAAGCCTGCTATTGCAGAGAAACAGCCGGAAAAAGCAATTGAACCCGTAAAACAGGAGCAGAAAGTAGCTGAATCACCAGCTTCCGAACAAACGCCTTCTGTCGATCCGCAACTCCAAGAGGCTGTTGAACGCATCCTTACTCTGGGCAAAGAGAACGACCTTACAGAGATCGAAACAAAGGCTTATGCAAACTTCAAGATCGGCAAAGATATCACTAAAGAAACCGACATTAATATGCTGGTCAAGCTGTATACGGAGCTAAAAAGTCGTCTGTCCAAGGATAAGATTGCAGTAAAGAAAACAATCAATGAAAAAATCCTCAAAAGTTCGTCTACCGGCAAAAATAACAGTGAACAGGCTCCTGAAATAGAAGGCATGTTTGAAGAATTTAAACGGCTTGCCGATACCTATGACATTCTGCCAGAACACATGACAGCCCACATTATCGCTTTGTCTGGTGGTGTAGCACCTGAAGATATGACTCTTGAGTACCTGCAGACCACTTACAGGGAAGTCGAAGCCCGTCTCAAGCGTGGGAACGTGGAAGGATTCAAAACCGAAGTAGCCGGAAACTACAACGAACTTTATAAAAAAGCGGCTTAGTGACCGCTTAATCCAAGGTTGCGCAGAGTCTTAAAGGATGGTTCAGAGCAAGCCATCGCCTTGGAGCGGAAAGCTGGCTGGTCAGAAGGTGTGTCACCCGATCAGCCCGGCTTCCCGACATAATTCAGCTTGACCGGCTACCAGTTAAGGTATATATTTAATATATACTCAAACAACGGAGAACAACATGCCACAGCTATTAGTGCTTCAAACAGGTGATCAGCATTTCTCGAATAAAGCAGATAAACTTGCTGAATCAATCGTCACAAATCACGCTGTTCTTGATAAGGCCGAAATTGAGCTCCCCGATGTAATTCTTATGACCGGAGACCTGGTAGACGAACATGACGGCCCGATCCGTATTGATTCGGAATCAGCCAGAGCTGCAATCCAATATGTCAAAAGAGCCGCCAGCATTGCTCCGGTACTGATTATAAGAGGAACTCGCTCGCATGACAGGGAAACGCCTTATCTGTTCGACCAGCTCCAGACTATCCATCCAGTCCGTGTCTGCTCAAGAATAGAAATGGTTGCCCTGTTGCCCGATAACAGCTTCATCAATATGGGCGACGAAGCTCCATACATGATGGAAGATTATAAAGCGGTCTTCACGGTTTTCCCTAGTCCCGACAAAGCAAACCTGATCGCCACATTCGGCGGTGCTTCAATAACAGCCAGCACACTTAATGCCAAAGAGGTGCTAAACGATACGCTCGCCTACGTAGGAAGCGTGAATGCCGAAATTCCACCAAACGTACCAAGAATTTTTGTAGCTCACGGGATGATTACTGGGGCTAAATTCAGTAGCGGAACCGTGGCTACCGGTGAAGATTTTGAATACTCACTGGCGGATCTCGCCCTGACACAGACTGATCTGAAAGCATTTGGCCATGTTCACAAATTTCAGACATTCCCTGGTAATGTATTCTACTCTGGATCTGCAGGCCGCCTTAATATGGGTGAAACCGAGGAGAAGGGATTTTTGATGCATGAGATGGAAGGTCGTGCATTAATTCAGACTCGCTTCATCGAAACACCCGCTCGTCGCTTCGTCCTCTACGATGTTCCGTGGGGAGATGGCGGCATTGATTACATTCTGGCCAGAGCGAATGAATGCGAATCCGAATGTAATGGGGCTGATGTAAGATTCCGCTATGCCATCCCCGAAGAGTTCCGCCACATGATTAACCGTGAGGATCTTGTAAAGAGATTCACAGATGCAGGCGCACGGCTAATTAAAATAGAACCTACTTTGATTCCTAAGATCCGGCAAAGAGCAGCCGGTATTTCGCAGATGACCTCTATGGCCAATAAAGTCAGGAAATGGGCTGAAACAGTCGGCATTGAACTGCCTGATCGGGTTACTGCCATCGCCCTTACTATCGAGAGCAGGGATGCTGAAGAGTTGATTGACGATGCCAAAAACGCTGTAAAAGATGGATATTCTATTGAAACTAAGGAACCGGTACCAAACCTGGTAGTCGAAGTACAACAGGACATAAATACAGAAGAACCAAATATTGAAGTTATCCCGATGCCAACTAAAGAGCCTGTTGCTGCAGACCAGTATAGCGATTTTGATCAGTTGGGCTTATTCGGGTAAATATAAGTGACTGTTTATATTTATACATAGAGGTATGAAAATGGAAAAAGTCTTTTCGATGGTATTGGCTATCGAGATTTACCAATGCATTACGATCTAAACATCCTTATTAATTTGCATTGGGCTGAAGGTCTTGAAGGAGAGCACCCACATTCATGGAATTTGGTTGAAGATCCTGAGACTGGGAAAAGCACCCTTGGGACTTTAAAGCATAAGACCTTGCCCCAGGACCACGTGACATCCCCTAAACCGAGAAATATTTGTAGTTTTTGTCCCCCTCCCTGCAGACTGTAAAATTTGATATTCAAGAATGCCTTCGGGCAAAACCACAAAGGAGAAGTACAGCATGAAAATGAAATTGTTTCTGGCAGGTCTTTTGGTTGCAGCATCCACATCGGCGGCATTTGCCGCAGGCCCTTACGTCGGAGTATCAGGCGGCGTGGCTATTCTTCATGACAACGATGTAAAGGTTTCCGGTATTGGAACTGCAACAGCGGCCTATGAAACTGGCTATGGTTTCAACATTGCAACAGGTTATGCCGGCGAAAATGTAAGAGCTGAATTCGAGTTTGGTTACAAACAAGCAGATATGGAAAAATTGACTGGTCCTGGTGGCAGCGTTACCACTCAGGGAGTTGATGTAACCGTCATGAGCTACATGATAAACGGATACTACGACTTCAAGAACACTACTGCTGTTACTCCTTTTATCGGAGTTGGTGTCGGTGTGCTCAACGGCGAACTCAAAGATGCCGGCACCAAAACAACTGATACAGTTTTCGGCTATTCACTGGCAACCGGTCTTGCTTTCAAGGCATCCGAAAATGTTAATATCGATTTGACTTATCGCTACGTTGGAGCGGGCTCTGACTTCTCAAAAGACGGTGTAAGCGTTGCCTATGGCAGCAGCAACATTACAGCCGGTATCAGATACCACTTTTAATCCTTTCTAACTCCGCCTAACAAAAAGCCTGTAAAGCCTATGAACGGTTTTTCAGGCTTTTTTATATTGCCACATGAATAATATTATAGTATGATTATTATAACACTAAGGGAAAGTAATTCTAGGAGGCAGTATGGAACTGGTATCAGTTAAACTAAGAGGTTTTAAAGGATTCAGAGATGGTCTTGGTCTTGAGGAAATATCAATCGACTTTGAAAATCTACCCAAAGGTCTTATTGCGATAGTTGGCGATAACGGCATGGGCAAAACCACTCTGCTTGACAACCTCCACCCATACAGAATCATGCCTTACAAGCTTCGTGAAAGCAAAGCATGGTCAACAGACTCCTTTAGCTTTTATGACCAGTGTTATGGCAGAAACGCCCTTAAAGAACTTGTCTTCCGTTTCAATGATAATTGCTACAAGTCCATAATAATGATCGATGCCGAAAAGCGTAAACAGGAAGCATTTCTATTTACCCTGCAACCCGATGGTTCCTGGGACTCATACAACGACTCAGTCAAAGATGGCAAAACCGGTGCTTACGATACAGCCATAGAAGAACTGATGGGAAGCCTTACTCTCTATTTCTCTTCCGTTTTCCGTGGACAGGATGCCCGTAAACTGTCGAGCTACCCACGTTCCGAAATACTTTCAATTGTCTGCGAACTGCTGAACATCGACAACATCAAAGAGCAGGGCGAAAAAGCGGCAAAAACCGTTTCCGCCCTTGTAAAAATGATTGAAGATTATGAAGGCCAGAAAGTTTTAATCCTTACTGCTCTTGATACAGAGAAGGATCTGAACGTGCAATTGGCTGATACTGAACAGCAGATCAGCCAGCAGGAAAGCTCAATTGCAAACCTTAGAATTGAAGTTACACAGACCGAAAAGAAAGTACATGACCTGGAGCTGGCCAATGCCGCCCAGACTGTAACGCGTCAACGTGTCTCTGAAATGACCAAACGCCATGAAAACCTGCGTTCCGAGGTAATCTCTCTCGAAAACGACCTTAAATCCAGTGACAACGATTTTCAGAACGACATCACCAGGATCGGCGACGATCTGCGACTGGCAGAAAAGACCAGCCAAAACGATTTGGACACACTTGCTG
>JBGSQR010000388.1:0-2078 GCA_041737975.1 Geobacterales bacterium
TATTTGCCCTGTCAAGTTCGGCATTAGCTGACGACAACATCTTTAACAGCACGAAGGCAATCAAGGAGCAAGCTGTCCGTCTTGGAGACGAGGCTCTGGAAGTTGCCAAGACACCTTTTGATATTAAGGGTTATGGATTCATCGGCACTCTAGCCGTAACCGGGGCTGTTGGCCTCACCTATGTTTTCGATAATGATATTCGCACCAAGCTGCAAGGCAGTAAAAGCAAGGGGATGGACAAGGCCACAGATGTCGGCAATCTGCTCGGAGATCCGTTTCTGCACTTGGGAATCGCTGCCGCTGTTTACGGAGGCGGCATCCTCTCTGACTCGCCCCGCTGGAAAGAAACCGGAGAGATGCTTGGCGAGGCGGTCATATTGGCTGATGCAACAACCTTTTTGCTAAAAGAGTCCATTGGTAGGGCTCGACCATTTGTAAAGGGCGAAAAAGGGAGCTTTAGTCCCGGTCAGTTCAAGACCGATTACGATTCCCTTCCGTCTATGCATACTTCAAGCTCGTTTGCCATGGCATCGGTCATGGCAGCAACCTCTGAGAGCTTTACGACCAAGGCACTCTATTATACCGCAGCTACTTTCGTTGGATTCTCACGCATCTATCAAGACAAACACTGGGCCAGCGACGTAGTACTTAGCGCTGCCATTGGTGAATTATGCGGTCGTATAGTAACTGCGTCACACGCTGATAAAGGCGGCAGTAAGGTGTCGTTTGTCCCTTATGTATCTGGCAACTCTGCTGGATTGGCATTGATGGGGAAGTGGTGATAGCACAACTCACGTAAAACAAGAGGGAACAATGGAACAGGAAAAGAAATACTTCGGTTTCAGTAAAAATGTTTTTTTCACCGGCTTGGTCAGTTTTTTCATGGATATCAGTTCCGAGATGATCTATCCGCTGGTTCCGCTGTTTCTGGCAAATGTACTGGGCGTAAATAAGTCAATGATCGGTTTGATTGAAGGTATTGCCGAGGCGACCGCCAGTCTGCTCAAGGTCTTTTCCGGCTGGTTTTCCGACCGGATAGGTAAGCGCAAAGGGCTGATGCTGGCCGGTTACGGTATTTCCACTTTGAGCCGCCCGATTATATCCCTGGCTGGTACCTGGCAGCAGGTTTTTGCTTCACGCTTTGTTGATCGACTGGGCAAAGGTATCCGCACTGCCCCACGGGATGCCATTATTGCCGAATCGGCAGAAAAGACCCATCTGGCTAGAGCCTTCAGCTTCCATCGCTCCATGGATACCATGGGTGCGGTAGTCGGTCCCGCCATTGCACTCATATTACTCCAGCTCTACAACAACAACTATCAGATGGTCTTCTGGCTTTCCATGATACCTGGTGTCTTTGCCGTACTCATAATCGCCATGTTTATCAAGGAAAAGAAACGTGCCGCTGTTGCCCCTGCGGACCGCCCCAAACTCACGCTCAAGTATTTTGACTGGAAGGTGAAGTTTTTCCTGGTCATCGTAACCATCTTTGCACTTGGCAACTCCAGCGATGTATTTCTTATCCTAAGGGCGGAGCAGGTCGGTATATCTACCGTTATGATTCCAGCTGTTTATCTGACATTCAACCTGGTCTATTCGCTGTCAGCCATTCCGGCCGGGATTGCAGCGGACAAGTTCGGTATGAAGCGGATTATCCTGCTGGGGTTTATCCTGTTTGCCGGTCTCTACTACGGCTTTGCGGTTGCCAGAAGCAATTCCGATATTTGGGTTCTGTTCAGTTTATACGGCCTGTTTATGGGCCTTACCGAGGGAATACAGAAGGCTTTTCTGGCAACAATTATTCCACCAGACTTCAAGGCGACGGCCTTCGGTGTTTATGCAACAGCAGTCGGTCTGGCAACTCTGCCTGCCAGCCTGATTGGAGGGGTGCTGTGGGATCGTGTTTCACCATCTGCAACCTTCTATTTCGGTGCGGCAACAGCAGCATTGTCGGCCATATTATTTATTGTACTGATTTTTTCGATTCGGTTTTCTCAACGAACAACTATCCAAGAATCTTAATCATAGGGGAATGAAATGCTCAAAATAGATATCCCTGGTTTTGGCTTTCTGGAAAT